>JBKJPW010000162.1:0-14567 GCA_046594225.1 Bacteroidia bacterium | reverse complement strand
AATTGGATTGAAGGGAAGTAAGTATTCATCATTTTTTATTTTCTTTTTGCTTGAACAAAAAGAAACAAAAATTCAAGGCAATTCGCCAACCTCCATTTTCCCCGCAGAAGCTTTCTTGAATGGCGGTTCGCTCCGAATTGCCAAATGCAGCCGCACTATTACCAACGTATGTAGTAGTTTATAAGAATTAAGTTACCTCAATACCGTAGTAGAATTTGCTTGAATCGTTGGCATAATAATAACATCATTAATATTTACATGCGCTGGGCGACTTGCCATCCAGTAAATAGTTTCGGCAATATCTTCGGGTTTTAAAGGTACAATGTTTTCGTACACTTTTTTAGCACGTTTTTCGTCTCCATCAAAACGCACAACACTAAATTCTGTCTCCACCATTCCTGGGTTTACAGCAGATACTTTAATACCATGAGGCAATAAGTCAATACGCATACCTTTGTTCAAGGCATCAACGGCATGTTTAGTGGCACAATATACATTGCCGTTAGCGTAAACTTCCTTACCTGCAATGGAGCCAACGTTAATAATATGCCCTTTTTTATTTTCAATTAACAGTTTTGAAATGTGCTTAGTTACATATAACAAACCTTTGATGTTAGTATCAATCATTTGCTCCCAATGGCTAAATTTACCATCTTGAATAGTGGATAAACCTGCTGCTAAACCCGCATTATTAACCAACACATCTATTGCCTTAAACTCAGCGGGTATAGCGTTGATTGCGGCAGCCACTTGTTTTTCATCACGTACATCAAAACAAAGGCTCAATACTTTTACGGAATGATCTTTCTCTAAAGCCGTTGTCATTTCCTGTAAACGATCTTGTCTTCTACCAGTAATAATCAAATCATATCCGTTTTTGGCAAATTCTATGGCTGTTGACTTTCCTATACCCGAGGTGGCTCCTGTAATTAATGCTATCATAATATCTTTTCTAAAAGTACGTAAAGGTAAATAGTTCTGAATATAATTCAACTATAGTTTATGTTAATGAATTACATAAAGCCGTATTAATTAAACCAACATGTCGCTCCTACGGAGCTTAAAAACATCTTACATGGTTTATTATAAACAAATGAATGCAAAAGTAAAGCTCCGTAGGAGCGGCCTGTTAATATAATGCTATAGTTTGGCTAAATGCCATTGTTAGGTCGAAATTGAAGCTTGACCTCGTGCATTAATGCCAATTCCTTACCTGTACTTAAACCGACATAAATCCTATCAAACAGGAGTCGTTTATAAAAGTTTAGTCTGGCCAAAAATCATATAAAATATAATAAGTATATTTATCCAACTCTTTTTAAAGAGGCAATTAATAATGTTCTAGTTTTAAATTTTTGCCCTTTGACTACGCTCAGAGAACAAAAAAGATAAAAACTACTAAAATATATATAATATGGCATGTGGAACTTGCTCAACAGGAGATGATAAAAATGGCGGAATCCCCGCAGGATGCAACAATAATGGATCGTGTGGCACCAGTGGCGGCTGCAATAAATTAAATGTGTTTGACTGGTTAGGAAACATGAGTTTGCCCGAAGGTCAAGCTCCCTGCGATGTGGTTGAAGTACGATTTAAAAATTCACGCAAAGAGTTTTATAGAAACATTCACAGCCTAACTTTAAATGTTGGGGATATTATTGCTACAGAATCATCCCCAGGACATGATATTGGAGTAGTATCAGTAACAGGAGAATTAGTGCGACTGCAACTAAAAAAGAAAAACATTAAATACGATAGCGAAGAAATTAAAAAAATATACCGCAAGGCCAAGCAACAGGATATTGATAAGTGGAAAGAAGCTCAAGCTTTAGAAGTTGAATCGATGTTTAAATCTAGAACATTGGCTCTAAAACTTGGCTTGCAAATGAAAATTAGTGATGTTGAATACCAAGGTGATAAAAGCAAAGCGGTTTTTTACTATACAGCTGATGGACGTGTTGATTTTAGAGAATTGATTAAGGTGATGGCTGACACCTTTAAAGTGCGTATTGAAATGCGCCAAATTGGTGCGCGACAAGAAGCTGCTCGTTTAGGAGCTATTGGGTCATGCGGACGAGAATTATGTTGTTCAACTTGGTTAAATGATTTTAGAACGGTTTCAACCTCTGCTGCACGCTACCAACAATTATCTTTAAATCCCTTAAAATTAGCGGGGCAATGTGGTAAATTGAAATGCTGCTTAAACTACGAGTTAGATAGCTACCAAGATGCATTAAAAGAATTTCCAGAAATTGATAACCGCAGATTAGCTACCGAAAAAGGATTTGCCTTTCATCAAAAAACAGATATTTTTAAACGTATTATTTGGTGGAGTTATACCAATGAGCCAGATGTGTTTATTCCTTTATCAATTGCCCGTACTAAAGAAATTTTTAAGCTGAATGCAGAGAATATAAAACCAAATGATTTATTAGAACCAAAACAGTTTAAAGAATTAGAAGTCATAAAGCAACCTGATTACGAAAACGTAGTAGGGCAAGATTCGTTAACGCGTTTTGATAGTTTGAAAAAGAAAAATAACAAACCAAAACATAATAACAACAATAACAGAAAACCTAATCCTAACCAGACTTCGACAGGCTCAGTCACCGCAGCCAACAAAAAGAATGCAGACGGAACTCCTAATAAGGAAAGACCGATTCAACAACACAAACCACAAAACCCGAATCAAAACAAACCAAACCCTAATCAGAATAAGCCACAGAACCCAAATCAAAATAAAGCACAAAACAACGGTCCATTAAAACAGCCACCACAAAAAAACACTGAGCAACAGGGTCCAAAACCTCAACATAAAAAGCCTGTACATAATCACAAACCAAAACCTAAACCAGATGGCAACAGTAATGCGTAATTTTTTTGTGATACTAAGTTTTTGTTTATTAAGTAGCTTATTTGTTAGCTGCAATAAAGATGTGGTGTTTAGTGAGTACACTAAAATACCCGAAGAAGGCTGGAAGACAGAAAACAAATTAACCTATACGGTTGACATAAAAGACAACAAGCCATACCACAATGTTTTTTTAACGGTGCGTCATGCCGATTCTTATCCTTTTAGTAACCTCTTTGTATTTTTAACTACCACCTACCCTGACGGAAAAACATCGGTTGACACATTAGAATGTGTATTAGCCAATAAAAAAGGTGAGTGGCAAGGAGATGGCGCAGGCGATTTATGGGATAATAAAATTCCTTTGAAACAAAATTTAATTTTTCCTCAAACTGGTAAATACACGTTTACCTTTGAGCAAGGTATGCGCACAAATCCACTTCCTTTAATTTTGGATTTTGGAATGGTGATTGAGAAAGTGAAGCAGTAATACTCTGTTTTAAAAGATCTTTAAAACAAATAGGCATGCAAAAATCACCACAAGCTTACCATATATGGGATATAGTGGTGATTTTATTACCACTATAAGCTAGTTACTAGCAACAGAGTTGACAGACCATATAACAAAAACCATATGAAAATAAAAATAACATTTATAATAACAAGTTTACTTGCGACAGTTTTTACCTCATGCGACAAAAACTTAGGAAATTCACGTGACGTTTTCACCCAGCTATATAGCGTTGACAATTTACCAACCTTAACATTCGACATAAATACTGAGCGAGACACTTCAATTAATACAGAATATGGAATTAAATTTTTTATTCCTAAAAACTGTTTTGTAGACAGTTTTGAAAATTTAGTCAATGGCAATATTAAAATTGAAGTCAAGGAAGCAATGAAACCTGCAGATTTTGTTTTAGGTAATTTGACAACAACTTCAGACAACAAAACACTACAAAGCGGTGGAATGTTTTATATTCAAGCTACTTTAAACGGAAGTAATCTTTCAATAAATAAAGACAAATCAATTGACGTTTCTGTGCCATCGCAAAACAAATTTCCAGACATGCTGGTCTTTGAAGGTCAAAAAGACTCATCTAGCATTAATTGGAACAATCCCTTGCCTCTTCAAGCAAATCAGAAGAAAGATTCAATTGCGTATGAGGTATTAAAAACAAATGTAAAATATAGCGTTGAGGGTTTTGCTGACCATTCTAATTACCCAGATACCGTTGACAATGTTGTAAGTCAAATTGCTTGGTCAAAAAGTGGCCGTATTATTACTAAGGATTCAACATTTAAAATAGGTAAATATAAAGTAACTTTTTATAAGCAGAGCAAACTTGACACAATGTCGTTTGTCAGCTTTTTTAACGGGCCTACAAACGCATTTCAAGAAGACAATAATACTAACTATATTTTTTCAATAAAAAAATTAGGATGGGCAAACATTGACCGCTTTTATCAAGACGTACGAACAAAAGAAGTAGAATTAGTTACCAATATTGAAAATAATAATGAATTTAATTTAGTTTATGTTACTTTAATTTGTAGCAATCAGAATATGTATTTACCAGGTTACCAAAAAAAGGACAATTCGTATTCTTTCACTCACGGAGACTATGAAAAAGCTAATTTACCAATCGGTGAATCAATGACAATACTTGCGACTGCATACAAAGACAATAAACCATTCTTTGCATATAAAAAAATTGTTGTTTCAGAAAAGCAAACCATAAATTTGAAAGTAGAAGAAATAACTAAAGACGAATTAAAAAAGAAACTCGAAAAGGAAATTTAGTTTGCATCTGTAGACAAACAAAGTGTAAACAGAATGTCCCTGCAGTTTGTAACAGCACCTCCTATGTAAAAAAAATGCGGGCGGTCATCAACGCATTTGCAAACCAAGCGGCTTCGCGTAAGACATTTATTTTTTCTTTACAAAAGTCCATTAAACATTTATCTTTGTTAGTAGCATTTCGGCAGACAGTGGTTCCAAAACGACCAGAAGCAAACCACGAAAACGTTAGCGCTAAGTGGTAGACAACAAATACCATCAAGCTTCATTTCGACAACAAAATTCAAATTCTTTTACTGCACGTTTCAAATTCGCTGGTGTCAATTTAGAAACGGCATTTATTTAGCAACGTGTTGACCTCACAAAACGTATTGACCTAACCGCAGACAACAAACTTCGAAGCGGGCTAAATAAGTGTGAATAATGTAACCTATTTACCAACTTGTGTAACACGTTTACTGCACCATATTTCAATCTTTACATTCTAAATTATAATTATGAAAAAAATAACATTTGCAATTTTTTCTATGTCGGTATTCCTGTCTTCCTCAGCGACTGCGCAGGTTCAGGTAATAGTAACAGCCCCTCTTCCTCATCCAGTAATAGTGGTTGCTCCGCGTCCTCAACCAATAGTAGTTATTGCTCCGAGTCCTGCAATAGTAGTGGTTAAAAAGAAGAAGCATGGTCATGCTTATGGTCATCATAAGAGGCGCAAGGACTAAATATTTGCTGCCACCGCAAACAACAACCTACATTTGTGATTTTCGGTAGACCTAAACGTAACTCACAAAAACGTATCGTCCTTTGTATCGGACCGAACTGCAAAATAACTACTGTTATTAGTTATTCGTAGAAAAGTAAATATAAATGTATCGCCGTAATAGTTACCTTGCAGAAACGAAAGCTGTGTTTAAAATAACCGCAGAAAAACCACCTAGTCACTAACAAACCTTGTCACAAGTTTAACAAACTCCTTCTGCCTCCTATTAAAATATAATTTAATCTTCCACAAATTTTTCCAATTCTTTTATTTAGTTAACACAATTTTTTTTACTTCAAAAATTGAGTTCGTGTTTTTTACTGATAAAAAGTAAATCCCATTTTCGTAACCAGATAAATTAAGCTGAGTAAATGCAGCGTTTAAATCTTCCTTTAAAATTTCTCTACCTTGTATATCCGTTATTTGCACAAATGAATTTTCGTTGATTACTTTTTCTGAAAGTTGAACTGTAAAAATACCCTGTGAGGGATTAGGGAAAACAGTCATCTCTTCGTTAGCAATAGATTCAAATTTAGTCACACCAGTCGTAGTGATCGTTCCCATTTTTATACCATTACCAAAACTCGTTACCCACATTTCACTCGCATTAAATGGATTAAAGAACACCCGCTCTGGTTGACGAAAAGGATAACTAGCTACATTTGAAAAAGTAGGCGTTAGACTATTAATATTAGTGCTTTTCCAAAGACCTTGTGTTTCAGTTGTAATATATAATTCATTCGCATTATTTGGATTGAAGGTACAAGATGTAACTCTATCTAATGTAGTGCCCGTTAATTTAGTCCAATTAGTACCTCGATTTGTTGTTTTATATAAACCACCTAACCCATTTGGCGCTCCACCCCATCCACTAAATACATTTACATACCAGGTATTTTGAGTAAGATCATTCGGATCAATCACAACATCTTTTGTCCAGTAATACATCCCTGCATGTGAAACATCTGTCCAAGTATTAGCAACTGGATTATAAATAAACACTCCTGAACTCGTTGTAAATGCACCTGCACTGGTTCTTCTTCCTGAATAAGTTGCAACTAATTTTCCATCATTTAACACCACTAAAGAGGCAGGATGTTTTTCGGTACGAGGAGGATTTGGTAATAATGTCCAGGTAGAAGTTGCTAAGTTTGATAAATTATCGCAACGGTAAACACCACCAAGTCCTGAACCGCCAGCGTAATGAATAACACTAGCGTAAGCTCGGTTGGCGTTATTAGGATCTAAAGCAATCCAAAAAACCGGGTGATTAAATATTTTTAAATTCTGCCAAGTTTGTCCGTTGTTAGTTGAATAAATAATTTTTCCGTTCGCATCAGTAGCATCTAAAATAGCATCGGTTAAGCGAGTGCTTTGATACATATCATGAATATTGGAAGTTCCTGCAAATAAAGTCCCTGAACTATTTTGTGCTACACGATAGGTTGAGTTAGCAGCATTGCCTGTGTAATTAAACGACCAGCTATTTCCAGCATCCGTACTTCTAATGCCTTTAATATCAGAAAAACAGGCCCACATATTATTAACTGTTGACCAATTTACTTGCCAGCATGTAGTGTTTTCTATGCCTACACTTGTATAGCTTTGTAACGGAGGTGTGTTTGCATTAGCAGGATGTTGTCCAGTAGTATTAAGATAAGCTTGCTGCCAGTTAGTTCCTCCATTAGTTGTTTTGTGACAAAAACCAAAATCTCCAAAAATTACTACTTGTGCATTAGTAGCAGCTACATCAAAACCGAAAGGACATTCGCCATAACTCCAACCTCTGTCGCCTCCTTGTCCGCTCCAACCAGTAATAATATTTTGGTTAGTTGTGGTAATGAAAGTATTACTCCAATTTCCACCAGCGTTAGTTGTTTTAAAAATGGTTGGTTCACTATTAGCATTACTTCCTGCTATATATACTGTATTGATATCGTTTTCAGCCATATCAATAAACATGGGGAAATCTGTCGTCAAATTAATACCAGTTAGTTTGCTTGTCCAGTTTGTTGAACCATAATCGCAAGAGTAAATGCCTTTACAAAAACTATAATAATCAGAGCCTTGTAATCCAACATAAATATCAGCTACATCACCTGTTAAACAAAACAAGCGAGTAACCGCTCCAACTCTTGCTGCCGTAAAACTCCAAATACGTTCCGTTGATGGTAAACCTGGAATTATTGCGGTTGTCCAATTAGCTCCTGCATTTATTGATACTAAAACGCCATCATTTGTTCCTACATAAATTATATTTCCATCAAATAAAACTCCACCTACAACATTCCCAGAACCTGAACTCGCAGCAGTATGAAACTGTGTAAAACTTATGCCTCCATTATTTGAAAAATAAATTTCGCCGTAGGTAGAAATAATAATTTGATTGGAATTACTATAGTTAACATGAATCGTGTAGACATCAGAATTTGGATCTGGATTCCCCACAAGAGTTGTCCATGTTACACCATTGTCCATACTTTTCACTGGCTTACCAATATCATTGATATAACTAATAGAATATAATAAATTAGCCGTGGATGTGTAACATACTTTAGAATTATGTCCGCCAGTAAACTGAGAAAAATGCACTTGCGAATAAGAGCTTCCGAAATTGGTAGTGTGAAATAATTCGCTCATATCGCAAGAGATATAAAATTCATTTGTATTTCCTTGATTGATGCTTGGCGAAAATAAAGCGCCACCACCACCAATACCACGCGAGTTCCATGTGCTTGGTTGAGCAATAATCGAAACTGAAAACAAAATAATAGCGATAGTTACAAAATAAATTTTCTTCATAGTAGTAGATTTTAAATCCTTAACATGAAGTTATGAAATAATTTTTTGTATCTTACTATAAAGAAATACTTAATTGTTTTAGGACAGAAATATTACAAAAATCAATTAATTCAATTGTTTCCACAACATGTCTTTCAATTCTTGTAAATTATATCCTGTTTGAGAAGAGAAGAAAATATAAGGGATTTTAAATTTACCTTTCATGCGTTTATTCAAATCTTTTTCTAATTCCATAATCAATTCATCATCGATGGTATCGCATTTAGAAATAGCTAAGATTCTTTGTTTATCTAATAACTCAGGATTGTATTGTTTTAATTCGTTTAATAAAATTTTATATTCCTCGTAAATATTATCACTCTGACAACTTACTAAAAACAATAAACTTGAGTTACGCTCAATATGTCTTAAAAAACGAACCCCTAAACCTTTTCCTTCGCTAGCTCCTTCAATAATTCCTGGGATATCTGCCATTACAAAACTTTTGTAATCACGGTATGGTACAATTCCTAAATTAGGAGTTAATGTGGTAAAAGGATAATTAGCAATTTCTGGTTTAGCAGCCGAAACAACAGATAGTAACGTAGATTTTCCAGCATTAGGGAAGCCAACTAAACCAACATCTGCTAATACTTTTAATTCTAAAACTTTCCACTCTTCTTTTCCTTCTTCACCAGGTTGAGAATAACGAGGTGTTTGATTGGTTGGCGATTTGAAATGTGCATTGCCTCTACCACCCATTCCACCAGGTAATAAAATAAATTCTTGTCCTTCTTCAGTAATTTCACAAATTAATTCGCCTGTTTCTAAATCACGAGCAACGGTTCCTAATGGGACATCTAATATTTCATCTTCACCTTCTTTACCAGATTTGTGAGAAGACCCACCATCACCACCTGAAGTAGCGATAATATGTTTACGGTATTTTAAATGGATGAGTGTCCAAAATTGTTTGTTGCCGCGTAAAATAACATGTCCGCCACGTCCACCATCTCCGCCATCTGGTCCACCAAAAGCTGTTAGCTTATCGCGATGTAAATGTGTAGAGCCTTTACCACCTTTGCCACTTCGGCAACAAATTCTAACGTAATCAACAAAATTATTATCCACCCTTTTTAGTTATGAGTTATGAGTTATGCGTTATGAGTTGTTCTTCGTAACCAATATTCATAAATGTTATTTTTTATTATTTCCTTTTTTGGTAGCTGAGCTTGTCGAAGCTTTCTTTTTAGCAACCTTTTTAGGGGCTACTTTCTTAACTACTTTTTTGGGAGCAGTTTTTTTAACTACCTTTTTTGGAGCTAGTTTTTTAGTCACAACTTTCTTTGTTGCTTTTTTAACCGTCTTCTTAGCAGCAACCTTCTTAACTATTTTTTTAACCACTTTTTTTTGTGCAATTTTTTTAGCTACTTTTTTAACAATAACCTTTTTTGCAACTTTCTTAGCAGCAATCTTTTTGATAGTTTTTTTTGGAGCAAGTTTTTTAGCAACAACTTTCTTAGCTACTTTTTTTACTGTTTTCTTAGCAACAACCTTCTTAACTATTTTTTTAGCCGCTACTTTTTTCACAGCTTTCTTAACAGTTTTTTTGGATGCAGATTTCTTTGCCGCTTTTTTTATAGCCTTTTTTGGTGCTGCTTTTTTCACAACAGTTTTGGTGGCTGAGGTTCTCGAAGCCACTTTCTTTACAGCTGGCTTAACTACTGCTTTTTTAAGTGGCTTTTTTACAATTACTTTAGCTGAGCTTGTCGAAGCTGCTTTTTTTGCGGGAGCAACAATAACTTTTGGAACTGAAGCTTTCGAAGTTTTTGTAGGCTCCATACTTCTTACTTCTTCAATATCTTTTTTTAATTCTGCTGAAATTTCAGTCGCTACTTCAAAATCATTGATGGTTAAATCTAAATGTTCAATGTCGTTTTCTAACATGGTTAATTCAATTTCTGCAAACACAAAAATAATACGTTCTGCTAATTGATTAAATATAGAGTCAATAGAACCAATGCCATTAATAGAATGAAATTTTGCTTGTTCTGAATAATATTTTTTAAGGGGTAAGGTTTTGTTATTGTATTCGTTTACGCGATTACGAATAATCTCTTCGTTAGCGTCATCTGGTCTGCCAGACTCTTTGCCTCGTAATAATAAGCGTTTCACTAATTCTTCGTTGTCAACTTCTAATGCTAACATGGCGCTAATAGCAGTGCCTTTCTTTTGCAACAAATCATCCAAAGCAACTGCTTGAGCTTGTGTGCGCGGAAAGCCATCAAAGATGAATCCATTTGCATGGGGATTAGCATCTAATTTAGCTTCAATCATACCAATCACAATATCATCACTTACTAAATCTCCGCGATCCATAATTTGTTTTGCTTCCATTCCAAGAGTTGTTCCTCTTGCAATTTCGCTACGCAAAATATCTCCTGTAGATAAATGCACTAAACCATATTTTTCAATTAATTTCTCAGATTGAGTGCCTTTTCCAGCACCTGGAGGTCCAAATAAAACGATGTTTAACATGTTGCTCATAGTTGATGTTTTTAATTGTGTTATTATTTTATTCTCTAAATATTATTTTTTTCTAAAACAAAAATCTCTTTCATGTTTCTTCCTAATCCGTCATAATCTAATCCATAACCTACTACAAAATCATTAGGAATTTCCATCCCCACATAATCTACTGCAATATCTTTTTTGTAAGCGTCTGGCTTTAGTAAAAATGATGCTACTTTAATTTGTTTCACTTCTTTTTTTGTTAGAAGTGTTACTAATTTTTCTAAGGTAACGCCAGTGTCTACAATATCTTCAACCACTACCACGGTTCTGCCTTTTATTTCCTCTGTTAAACCAATCATTTCTGTAACTGTACCTGAACTACTAGTGCCATGATAAGATGCTAGTTTAATAAAAGAGATTTCACAAGGAATGGTTACTTCTTTTAACAAATCAGCAGCAAACATAAATGAACCATTTAATACCACTAAAAACAAGGGCATATCATTTATTAAATCGGCATTTATTTTTTGAGCCAGTTGTTTTACACTAGCCGAAATTTTATCGGAAGTAATATATGGAACAAAGGTTTTATCTTTTAAAGTAACACGTTGCATCAATTATTTTTTTGAAAGCACAAATATAACAACTATTTGATTGAAAAAAGCCATTATATCAATGTTTTAGAGCAAAACACTCCTCTTTTTAGGGTTCATTTACAGCAAAATTCTATTACATTTGCTGCCCAATTGAAA
The DNA here is from genome assembly GCA_046594225.1 of Bacteroidia bacterium. Classification (GTDB taxonomy): domain Bacteria; phylum Bacteroidota; class Bacteroidia; order B-17B0; family Aurantibacillaceae; genus UBA4416. Next base: position 3,105 of record JBKJPW010000162.1, on the reverse strand, counting down.
AATACGCTCAAACATACTCATCTTAAAGAAACCATTTCTCTTTCTATTCCTCTAGTTATGACTCAAATTGGGCATATTATCACGGGAATGGTAGATAATATTTTTCTTGGTAAATTAGGTAAAACAGAGCAAGCAGCCGGAATTTTATCTAATAATCTATTTGTTATTTTGCTAGTGTTTAGCATTGGAATGAGTTATGTATTAACTCCAGCTGTTACAGATGCTCATGTCAATCAAAACGAAAAAGAAAAAGCTTCCTTATTTAAAAATTCGCTCTTCATTAATATGATGGTGGCCATTTTGTTATTTATCATTTTATTTTTTTCATCGCCATTACTGGCATATATGCAGCAACCTGAAGATGTGGTTGTGTTGGCTATTCCATTTTTTGATGTCTTAATATTTTCTATTATTCCTATTGCCCTATTTTTTGTATGCAAACAATACACGGAGGGATTAAGTAACACAAGAGCCGCTATGTATATTAGTGTGATTGGAAACATCCTAAATATCATTTTAAATTATTTACTGATTTATGGTTATGCAGGTTTACCGGAATTAGGTTATATGGGTTCTTGTTGGGCTACATTTATTGCACGTATGTTTATGGGAATTGGTTTTTTAATTTTTGTATTTAAACACAAATCGGTAAACTCTTTTGCCAACTATTATAAAGCGGCAAAAATAAATGCCCAACATTTTTGGCCCTTATTTAAAGATGGTTTAGCCTCTGCCTTACAATTTACATTTGAAGTAGCCGCTTTTGCTATTGCTGGTTTATTAGCTGGCGTTTTTGGAAAAGAGCAAATTGATGCGCATGGAATTGCTTTGAGTATGGCAGCTTTTACATACATGTTTGCAAGTGGCATAGGCAGTGCTACCACAATTAGAATTGGCAACTATTACGCAAAAAATGACTTATCAAATTTAAAATTAGCTATCAAAACATCTTATAAATTAGTGATGGTTACAATGGGCTTCATGGCCATTTTATTTATCTGTTTTAATACCATATTACCAACTGTATTTAGTAATGATACTGAAATTGTTTTAATAGCTTCTAAACTTTTATTATTTGCCGCCTTATTTCAACTGTTTGATGGGACTCAGGTTGTAGCTATTGGCGCTTTACGTGGATTAGAAGATTATAAGTATCCTACTTATATCGCCTTTATTGGTTACTGGATAATTGCTTTGCCATTATGTTATGTATTTGCTTTTACTTTAGGCTATAAAGTATATGGCGTTTGGTTAGCATTAAGTTTAGGCTTAGCTTTTGTTGCTATTGCACTATCTATTAGAATAAGGAATTTGATTAGATTGAAATCTATATCATCACAAAATACAAACTAGCCAGAAAAAATAAGCCGCATACCGTTAGTAAACCGTTTACACTTAAATGCTTATTTACGTTATAAATAAAAAATCCTAAGCACAAGGCAAATACAATCACAATAAAAGAAGGATACGTGTAAATATGCCAAAATACCCTGTCGTCAAAACCAAGTTTTGCCTTAATAATTTTATTAAATATTAAATCACGCCCAATATAAAAACCTTCAAAATGTTGTGGTAACTGATATATTTCGTCAGTTTTAATTGGAACAAATGTTCCATCAATAGCTGTTATTTGTAATTCGATAATTTGACGAGCATTTGCGCTACGATTAAACTCCCCATAAGAACAATTAATACTTGATACATAGTTTTTTTGCCACTGACAACAAATTAAAATACTAAGCAAACAATAGGATAAAAAAGCTGCCAAAGCAATATTAATACGATTGATGATTTTATAAAATTTAGTGCTTTTTAAATCCTCAATCCGTTTAAGTTCTTTTAATTCTTTTAGTTTTTTGTAATAAAATAACTCTTCTGGAGATAAAGGAATGCGAGGTTTTCTTCGGGATTGTTCTTCTTGCATCATTTATTATATGATTAAGGAAATTATAGATTAATTTTCTTTTCTAATAAATAATTATTTCTGTCTGGAGAATTTCTTAAAATCAACTCTCCAATAAAACCTGCTAAAAACAACATGGTTCCCAGTACCATGGATGTTAGTGCTATATAAAATGAGGGTCTGTCTGCTAATAATCTTGCAGTTTTATGAATAATAAAGGCGTGGTAAAACTTATCTGCGCCTAAATAAAGCGTTGTAAAAAAACCAACCACAAACATCAGGGTACCTATTAAACCAAAAAAATGCATGGGTCGTTTTCCAAATTTAGACAAAAACGTAATCGTCAATAAATCTAAAAAACCATTAATAAAACGTTCCCAACCAAATTTACTCACGCCATATTTACGTGCTTGATGCTGAACAACTTTTTCGCCAATATTATAAAAACCAGCGTTTTTAGCTAATACAGGAATAAAACGATGCATTTCACCATAAATCTCGATGCTTTTCACCACTTCTTTACGATATGCTTTTAGTCCGCAATTCATATCATGCAATTTAATTCCTGATATTTTACGATTGGTCCAATTATATAATTTTGAAGGGATGTTTTTAGTTAAAGCATTATCAAAACGTTTTTGTTTCCAACCACTCACTAAATCATAATTACCCGTTGTAATCATTTTATAAAGTTCAGGAATTTCATCTGGTGAATCTTGTAAATCAGCGTCCATTGTAATAACCACATCGCCTTGTGCTGCTTCAAAACCAACATGCAATCCAGGAGATTTACCGTAATTGCGACGAAACTTAATAGCTTTTACACAATGATTTTTAGCTGCAAGATTTTCGATTACCTGCCAAGATTTGTCTTTACTGCCATCATCTATAAACAAAATTTCGTACGAAAATTTGTTTTCATCCATTACACGTTTAATCCAGTCGTGAAGTTCTGGCAACGATTCTTCTTCGTTAAATAATGGGATGACAATAGAAATGTTCATATAATAGTTTAAAAATCAGCATTATTTAGCCAACGTACAAATTTTACGAAAAATATGCAAATAATGAAATAAATTATCTACTTTTGCCGCGGGTAAGTCTTTCACGACCAGCTCCTGTCAAATCCCCCAGGATGGGAACATAGCAAGGGTAGATGGTTGAGCGGTGCGATGAAAGTAGCTTACCCTTTTTTTGTGCCC
>JBKJPW010000094.1:0-9802 GCA_046594225.1 Bacteroidia bacterium | reverse complement strand
TTAAGCTAGATTATGATAAACAGCCATCACGTCATCGTCGTCTTCCATTTTATCTAACATTTTTTGAAATTCAATTTCTTGTTCTTCAGATAATTCTTGAGTAGTAGTAGGGATATATGATTTGATGGTTTCTTTTACGACATATTTTTTCTCTTCTAAACCAGCTTGCATCATACCAAAATCTGTAAAAGCAACTTGTACAATTAATTCATTGTTTTCATCATCCCACGTTAATTCTTCTGCACCGTAATCAATAATATCTAATTCTACATCGTCATGATTTAATCCTGTTGAATCAACTTTAAATAAGCCTTTACGTTCAAACATAAAACTTACCGAACCTGTTGTGCCAACAGAGCCATTTGAACGACTAAAATACAAACGTAAGTTAGCAATGGTACGCGTTGGGTTATCTGTAGCGCATTCTACAATAACTGGTACACCGTAAGGTCCGTGTCCTTCATATATAATTTCATCGTAATTACTAGTATCTTTTTCAGAGGCTCGTTTAATGGCAGCGTCAATATTTGCTTTAGGCATGTTTACTGCTTTAGCATTGGCAATACAAGCTCTTAAACGAGGATTTAATTCTGGATGCGGCCCGCTTAGTTTAACGGCCATTACAATTTCTTTTCCAATTTTAGTGAACTGCTTCGCCATTTTAGCGTAGCGTTTAAACATTGTGGCTTTTCTGGTTTGAAAAATACGTCCCATAATCTGTAAAATCTTAAATTATCTAAATTTCGACAAATTTAACTCAAAATCTCAATTGCTTCACTACATTTACTATAAATTAAGAACAAAATGAGCTCTTTTCAACCTTTAGATACTTTTCAAGTACATGTAAAATTACCTGAAATTTTCACTCGTCGTTTTGCGGCACTTATACCGCAGCAAAGAGAACGCGTAAATCAATTAATGGAAGAGCGTGTAATATTAAATTATGCGTTGGATATGGATAGAACCCAACTTTGGGTTACTTTACAAGCTAAAGACCAAGAAACGGTGATGGATATATTAGCTACTTTCCCTATTATTAAGGAAGTGAAAGTAGAAATTTTTGAATTAGCCTTTTTTGACTCCGCACCGATTGGTTTGCCAGAGTTGAATATGAATTAATGAGCGACAATAAGTTTGATGGCGTTTGTTTTTCCCTTATAAATTGTTTTAATAAAATATAAGCCCGAGGTATATTTTTTTGTATCAATGATTATTTTTTCATTTACAATATCCATTGCTTTGCCTTGATACAAATGACTTACTATTTGTCCAGAATAGTTGCATACAGTTATCTCTATTTGATATTCATTATTAATGATTCCTTGTAGATTAATGTAGCACTCTTCGTTCGCAGGATTTGGGATAACTTGTGTAAATATATTAGAAGATAAATTATTGTTTTTAATATTAGTAGGTGTATCATTTATTACCCATAATTCGTAGCCAGTTGCTCCATCCGTAGCGTAAAAAAATAATTTATTTGTTGAAGTTACAAAAGGATTGAAATAAGAATCTTGGCCAGATGAATAAAAAGAACTTGTGTTACCTGGATTAATATCTAAATTTAAAAATGTATTGGATACTGTGCCATCTGTTTCCCAAAGCTCTGTATTAGTAGAGGCATCTCCTGCTGAAAAATACAGTTTATTCCCCAAGTTCGCATATTTATAATTATAATAAGATGAACAAATATAATCATTGGTTTGAGTGAAATTACCATTACTATCAATAAAAGAAGGACGTGTCATTACTGATGCAAATACTTTATTGTTAACGATAGCTAAATCATTTGGAACATTATTTCCATTTGCCCAATAAGAGTCGCCGACATAAATTTTAGTTGTACCAGCAACTGTTCCATCGGATAATACAAAATAGCTTTCGCCACCGCTCCATGCACCAACATTTGATAATTTATAGAATAATAATTTGTTAGCGAAAGGCATTACTCCTGCCTTTATAGTGCCAGGATTATTTTTTGATTTAAAGCGATTAATTAAGGTAGTATTTGAAACTGAATTTGAAATCGCATACACATACGTTGAATCTTGAATGCCAGGAGAACAGCCTGTTGGACACCATTGTGTTACAAAAACTACTTTATTATTTACGACACCAAATGGTTGAAAAAAACTAACGTTTGGTGGGAGTGAAAAAGAAAACGTACCAGGTATCGTTCCATCAGATTCCCAAACAGTAGTTATGGTAGCGCCTGAAATCATAGGTTTAAAGATGAGTTTATTATTATATTCAATCATATAAAAAAAGCTTGTTGAACCACTACCTGTATTTATATCCTTTAAAAGAAATGTTGTTCCTGGAGTTCCTGAGGAAACATATAACTCACTACCTATTATTCCATCATCTGCAGCAAAAAAACATTTATTATTTACAGTAAATAGTTTTTGAGGATTTGAGCTTGCAGTTCCGGGTTTAACATCCATCATCAGAGCTGGAGTATTTAATGTATTATCAATACACCAAACCTCCTGTCCAGTTGTGCCATCATTTGCAATAAAAAATACATTTCCTAGTGAGTTCATGCAAAAACCATTGGGTGTGCCACTACCTGCGCCTGGCCATATATCCATAATCATTGTCGTGCCAGATGTCGTGCCATCGCTTTTCCACAATTCTAAACCATTAACGCCATTATTGGCAGTAAATAAAAAATAGCCTGATTGTGTACCAAAAAAATTGGAAATGGAACCACCTACAGTTCCTGGTCGAACGTCTTTCACTAATATTGTTCCTGCATTGGTACCATCTGTTACCCATAATTCTTCTCCAAAACCTATTGAATTTGCAACGAAATATTGTAAGTTATTGAATTTAAAAAATGTTCCAATAGTTGAAGAATTAGAACCTGCATTTATATCTTTTATCATATATGTCCCAGGGTATGTTCCGTCACTAAACCATAATTCGTTTCCGTTAATGCCATCATCTGCCGTAAATAATAAACCGCCGTTTATTTCCGAATAAAATTTCGAATCGGTTGTTGTGGGTGTTTTACTGCTAACAGAACCAGGATTAATATCTTTTACTAATTGAGGAGTTTGTGCATATAGAAAACAAACCATAAAAAGATGCGACAGGAGTAAATAACCTTTCATTTGGATTAAATTTTATAATATAAATATAATAAAATTTCACGGAAATAATTACTGTTTTGAAATTAAGGATTAAAACAGATCTGTATATCTGCATTGATGATAGTTTCAAGACGTATGGTTGGCATAAACTATTACAACTCAATTAATCCAAAACTTTTTTCCATTCTAATTCCTTTTTCAGTTTGAGCAACTGTGCAGCATTCAATAATGGGGTCGTGTTCAAAAAATAAAGTCCAGTTATTTTCTGCTGCTTGTTTTAAAATATATTCTTTTTCTTTTAGTGTATTTAATGGACGAACATCATAACCCATCACATAAGGCAAAGGAATATGTCCAACAGAAGGAATTAAATCTGCCATAAAAGCAACAGTCGTTCCTTTGTAATTTATTAATGGTAACATCATGGCTTCTGTATGTCCGTTTGCTTCATACATTTTAAAGCCAGGCATAAAATCTTTAGCGCTATCAATGTATTGCAATTGTCCACTTTCTTTAATGGGCATAATGTTATCCTTTAAAAAACTAGCTTTCTCACGAGGATTTGGATTGACTGCCCATTCCCAATGTTTTTCGTTACACCAATAAGTCGCATTTTTAAAGGCAGGTGTTAACTTAGTTCTATCAGAGTTATAAGAAATACTTCCTCCACAGTGGTCAAAATGTAAATGTGTTAAAAATACATCGGTAATATCATCTCTATGAAAACCATGTTTTGCTAACGATGAATCTAAGGTATCGTTACCGTGCAAAAAGTAATAACCAAAAAACTTATCGTCTTGTTTATTACCCATTCCGTTATCAACTAATATCAAACGTTTGCCATCTTGTATTAATAAACAACGCATAGCCCAGCTGCACATATTGTTATCATCAGCAGGGTTTGATTTTTGCCAAATAGATTTTGGAACAACGCCAAACATAGCGCCTCCATCTAATTTAAAATGTCCGGTATTTATAGAGTATAGTTGCATGATTAGTTAATGATTTTATGAATTAAAGATATAGAGAATTTTACAATAGAACGCAGATGCCGCTGATTTTTTTATGATTAAAAAGGATGATTATGTTGATTAGTTATCTCCTTTCATTCAAAATCTAATGTTATCATAACTATCTGTGTCATCTGCGTTCCATTAAATGTTTTAATAATAATTAAACTTCAATTTACCTTCACTTACTTCTAAATTAGGAAAAGGAATTTTGATAATGTTAAGTCCGTAAAAAATAGATTTTAAAATTTTTGATTTTGTTTTTATACGAGTTAAATCAAGGTCTAATGAAAAATAACCTTGTCGGTAACGATTAAAACTAGTTACATTTCCAGTTTCATCTTCAATAACAAAATTATTGTAATTAGCGCCAATCATCCCATTAGCACCATAACCAAAAGCTACATTTAACCACTTCGGAAATTTAGTATCCTTTTTCATAAAAGAGGATGGATTAACACTCAACCAATATATTTGTCCGTTATAATCTTTTAAAATTTGACTTGAGGTTGATTTTCCTAATAATTCAGGGTTGTATTTAGCATAAGGTGAAGAGTAGTAAGAAAATTTGAATTTGATCCGTTGTTCGTCCCATAAGGCTTTTTGTCCAATTGCTAATCCTGTTCCAAGCGCGTTAGCTCCCACATCTCCCCAACTAAACCCCCAACCTTCACTATATCCGTCCATTACTTCAATCGCACTCATGTAAGCTAAGCCACTTAACCCACCAACAAGTATTTGATTTTTTTTAGAATAGCCTGCCCAATCCATGGCATCCATCATTAAACTTCCAATTTGAAAATTGGAGATTACGTGTCCGCATTTGTCCATTTGCAGCCATTCTTGATTATCGTCAAAGCTGTGAAAGTGAGACGTATTATATTCCTGATACCAAGCTTGGTTTAAATAAATTAAAGATCCTGAAGTAACTGCCGTACAAAAAATTCCTAAGCCTATTTTTCTTTTTTTAAATACGGATAAAGAATCTGATGCAAATGCAAACTGATTTATAATTAGGATTAAAAATATGAATGACTTAAAACGCAATGAATATGATTTAAAACTACTCTAATTTACTAATAAAATTAGTTATAGCCTCGTTAACTTCTATAGAATGTGTTTCCATAGGGCAATGCCCCGCATCTTCGATAATTAAAGATTCGGTTTTTGGTCTCTTTAAATAATCAGCCGCACTTAAAACAGGAATCCATTGATCCTTTGCTCCCCAAATAATTAATTTGGGAATTGAGTTTATGATAGAATCGTTTACAGACGCATAACTAAAATTTGCTCCCATTCTAAATATCGCAGAACCACTTCCTTTTATCTCAAAGGGTTTCATATAACCATTAGCGCTAATAGAATCTGCAGGCTGACTATACGCTGAACTTAATAATTTTTGAAAAGAACTTTGATTTAAAAAATTGTGTTCTAAAATAACGTCGGCCCATCTTAACAATGGAGGATATAAAATTAATTTCTGTAAAAAATTATGTTTAGCTTGTTCAAATGGCAAGCCGTCAATAAAAATTAAAGATTGTGTTTGTTGTGGATATGCACTTGCAAATTGACCAATAGTAATGCCTCCCATACTATGACCAATCAAATTCCAAGGTTTTGTATCGCTTAGTTTATCTATAATATTTAGTAAATAATGTATTGCTTGTATTTTAATGGAGTCGTTATAATTTCCATGTTCAGATTTATCACTATAACCAAAAGCAGGCATGTCCATTGCAACAACTAAGTTATTATGACTAAGAAGCGAATCATAATTATTTCTGAAAGAAAAAGTACTAGCACTAAAACCGTGTATACATACAGTTTTGTGTTCTATCTGTTTTGGGACAAATAACCGAAAATGAAATGTTGTATGCTGGTATTCAAAGAAATAAGAATTGCTGAAAGGCTTTGCAGAAGCTTCTTTTAAATGATTACTAAAAAAATAGGGAAGGATACTTAAAATACAGAAAATGAAAACTAAAATAGCTAACAACCATTTAAAAAATCGCTTAATGAATAGCATGCGTTAATTAAATTAAATCTTTAACCAACATATTTCCTTTAGAAGTATTTAATACTTCGTCCATATCTTTCATCAATCGATTTACAGTAGCTAATTCTTTACTATCGTCTATTGGTAATTCGTTTACACCTTTTTCATCTAGTTTATCAATGATGAATTTTACAGTCAATTTAGAATCGGAAATGCCAGGTTGATAACCTGTTTCTTTTTCAGTGGCAGTTCTCACTTCACTAAAAATACCAATCTCTGTAAACTCGTTGATAATTGATCTTGCTAAACGAACAGGTAAGTCTAGTTTTTTAGCAACTTGTATAGCCGTTAAAGCTGGTTTGCCTTCATTAAAATTCTTCACAACATAATTAGCAATCAGTAACGCAATAACACGTTTGTAACGGTCGCTGATATTGGTAATGTCATTTTCTAGTTCATAATGATCTACATTTTGGTTGGCAAAAGCTAGTTCCGATCCAAATAATACGACGTACCAAGAGTATTGTACCCAAATTAAAAATAAAGGTAAGGCTGCAAAACTACCATAAATGGCATTGTACTGCGCAACACCCACTTGTGATGCAACATAAGCCCATTGAAGTAATTCAAATAATAGGGCGGCTACAAATGCCCCTAAGGCTCCTGCCTTAAAACTTACTTTAGTATTTGGCAAAGCAATATAAATGAAAGTAAACATTCCCCATATTAAACCGAAGGCTAATGATTTTAAGAGAAAGGTACTTACTGGACTAAAATAAACATAAGATGACGATACTGCTTCTATACTAGTTTTGAAACCCACAGTAATTGTGCCTGATAGAATTAATAGAATAGGTGCAATTAACATGATAGATAAGTAATCTGTTATTTTTCTGACCCATGTTCTGTCGCGTTTTATTTCCCAAATTTCATTAAAACTATTTTCGATACTACTTAATAATTTCATCACAGCCCATAGCAACAATATAACGCCAATCCCCGCAATTAAACCGCCGTGAGTGTTAGCCAACATTTTATCAGCATAGCCAAAAGCTTGGGTTATAATTTGTTGTTGTTCTCCAAATTTCGCAAGTATCTGTAATTTTAAGTCTTCCTGATAGCCAAATCCTTTTGCAATAGCAAATGCAAGCGCTATTACTGGAACTATTGAGAAAAGAGTATAGTAAGTTAATGCAGAGGCTTTTAATAAACATTTATCTTCATTAAAGCCTTTTATCGCTAAAGAAAAAATACGCAATTGCTTTAAAAAAAAGCCCTGCTTTTTATCGAGTTTATCTATCCGAACTCTCCATAATTTATGAGTTAAAAAATGAGAGGTGCGTTTAAAAAGTGTGACTACGTTTGACATGATACTGTAAATATAAGCAAATGTATTTTATGAACTATTTCGACTGTAATTCATCTCGTAATTGACTGGATGTTTTTCGGCTTCCGTCATGACTCCAGCCTGGAGGACCAAACACATACATGAATTTGTTTTTGATAGAGGTTTGTTTTTTTAAATCACCATAAATCGCTTTCCATTCGTGAAAAACAATAGTGATTGGATGATAGGTTTTAATATTATCTGTTAGTCCATATACTACTTCTTCTTCCTCTTTAGCAAAAGTGCCAAACACTCTGTCCCAAATAATTAAAATCATTCCCATGTTTTTATCTAAATATTTAATATTACTTCCGTGATGAACACGATGATGTGAAGGTGTTGATAATATCCATTCTAAAGGACCTAGATTACCAACTGTTTTGGTGTGAATTAAAATACCATAGATTTGAGTAGCAGCATACATAAACATCACATCTAATGGATCGAAGCCAACGAGAGATAATGGAATAAACCAAATAAATCTATAAAGTGGTTGAAATACAGAAGAACGAAACCCAACTGTTAAATTAAATTCTTCAGACGAATGATGTGTAACATGTACTGCCCAAAAAAATCGACAATAATGATCGATACGATGCATCCAGTAAAACATAAAATCTTCTGCTAAAAGTAAGGCCCCCCAATACAATACTGGATGTATCGTTTTATCAATACCAGTAAATTTAAACTGACCAAAATACCATAATACGCCTAAACAAATTCCTCTCACTAATACATCTAGTGATAAATTAAGAGATGTTAAGTAGATATTTGATAGGATTCCTTTAGTACTATAAAATCCTTTTTGTTTGAAATAGCTATATAAAAGTTCTATACCTATCACAATAGTGTAAATAGGTATAGAAATTAATACAAGAAGTTCTTCTCTAAATTGGTTCATGAATTATTTAATACTTTATAAAGCAAAGATAATAAGCCTTTTAGTTTTTGAATTATCTTTTTAGACTTTTTTCTAGTCACTTTAGTTATTAAACAAATTCAAGTAACCCTTTTCAGTCGTTGTTTTATCTAATTGGTCTGTATAATCTATTATATAAAAATACGTCCCATCAGGAGCATTTCCTGATTGAGCGCTTCCATCCCAGAAACCATTAAGTCCATTCCACTCATACATCTTTAATCCCCAACGGTCAAAAATAATACAGTTTAAACTTTTAAGTCCGCTTGAATTTATTTTAAACACTTCGTTAATTCCATCACCATTTGGTGTAAATACATTTGGAATTACAACCACTGCTTCTCTAACAATGTCAATACATTTCCTAACTGTATCTGAACATCCTAGGCTACTAGTTGCTACTAAGTTTATACAACAACTTCCAGTATCAACAAAAGTTGCTGAGAAATTTGGGCTGGTTAAAGATGATCCATTACATGAGATATTCCATAAATAGGTATCGGCATTTGAGCTTGTATTTACAAAATTCACTAATGTGCCAACTGTAACAACATTTCCTTCAGTAATATTAAAATCAGCGATTGCTTGAGGAGCTACAGTTATTATAGGTAAAGTAAATGTAGATGAGCATCCTAATACTGAATTGGTAGCAGTTGCTGTTACCGTATAATTACCACCAACAGTATAACAGTGACTTGGATTACTTGTACTAGCTGAACTGCCATCTCCAAAGTTATAAGAAATGTTTGTTGTAGAAGCACTTGTATTATCTGTAAAGTTTGTGCAAAGTGGCGCACATCCCAAACTTAATGCCGAGCTTGATGTAATAGTTGGTGAAGGCGTTACAGATACAGTGGTTGTTGAAGTAGTAGCACAACCACCATTATCTCCAACTACAGAATAAGTTGTTGTTAATGCAGGAGTTGTAATAATACTTGATGTGGTTTCTGTTGTGCTCCAAGTATAGTTTGTAGCACCTGATGCAGTTAAAGTTGTTGTTTGTCCTGAACAAATAGCGGCTGTGTTGATACTTATAGTTGGCGTAGCAGAAACTCCTACAGAAGATGTTGCTGCAGTTGTGCCTACACAACCATTTATATCAGTTCCTAATACTGTGTATGTTGTGGTTAATGCTGGACTTACTGTTTGAGAACTACCATTTACACTATTCGACCACGTATATGTATTAGCACCACTTGCAATTAATGTAGCAGTTTGTCCTGAACAAATATTAGCATTGTTAACCGTAATAGTTGGTATTGAATTGACAGTAATGGTTTGAACAGCTGAATTTGTACATCCTTCTACTGATGTTCCAATCACCGAATAAGTTGTTGTAGTTGTTGGAGAGAAAACAGTGCCGTTTGTTACTCCACCTGTCCAGGTATATGTACT
>JBKJPW010000233.1:0-8286 GCA_046594225.1 Bacteroidia bacterium | reverse complement strand
CCTGGATATGACCCGAATTTATTGGTTGGGGGAAAAGAACGTTCACGAAACTTTACAAAACTATTTTATGATACTTTAAATCTTCCTTTATTTAATAGAGCTTTAACAGCGATGTATCCTCCTGGCTCTACCTTTAAATTAATTGATGCTTTAATTGCCCAAAAAGATGGATTGATTGATCGTTCTACTGTTTTCCCTTGTCATGGAGGTTATCCTCCTATGGGTGGCCACCCTAAATGTCACGCTCATCCATCAACAGATTTACCAGGTTCTATTGCTACTTCCTGTAACTCGTATTATAGCTATGTGTTTTGTAAAATTGTTGACCAAAAAGCTTTTCCAAACTTTGTAGATGGCTACAATCATTGGAGAGATGCAGTACGATCGTTTGGACCTGGCACAAAATTAGGAACAGATTTACCATTTGATAAACCAGGAAATGTTCCGTCAGTTGAGTATTATAACAAAGTATTTGGTAAAAATCATTGGCGAAGTAATACGGTTGTATCATTAGGTATTGGACAAGCCGAGTTATTACTAGTTCCGTTTCAGATGGCAAATGTAGTAGCAATTGTTGCCAATAAAGGTTTTTTTTATACGCCACATTGTATCAAAGGTGTTGGTATGGAAAAATTACTTGATAAAAAATTTAAGGAAAAACATTTAACATATGTTCAGGGGGATCAATACTATGATATTGTGCACGATGGTATGCAAAAATGTTTTGATGCAGGAACAGCAACCGCTTCAAAAATACCAGGCATTGTAGCTTGTGGTAAAACAGGTACTGCCGAAAATCCACATGGAAAAGATCATGCGGTATTTTTAGCATTTGCGCCACGCGATAAACCAAAAATTGCTATGGTGTGTTTTATTGAAAATGCAGGATTTGGTGGAACCTGGAGTGCTCCTATTGTAAGTTTAATGATTGAAAAATATTTAACTGGCAAAGTTACTCGCCCAGAAATGGAGAAACGAATGATGGAAGCTGACCTTATTGGTGGAAAAAATTTATTGGGTAAAAAAACAGTAGAAAAGAAAAAAACAAATTGAGACAAGACGAACATAAATTATTTTTTGGTATCGACAAAATAACTGTCCTTACATACACCCTGTTAGTTTTTATGGGTTGGTTAAATATTTATGCCGCCGTGTATAACGAAGAGCATCAAAATATTTTTGATACGTCTCAAAAGTATGGTATGCAATTGATTTGGATTGGAAGTGCTTTTTTTATAGCCATTTTTATTTTAATTATTGATGCAGGATTTTACACGGTCTTTGCTTACTTTTTTTATGCCTTTTTACTTCTAGCTTGTATTGCCGTGCCTTATTTAGGAAGAGAAGTAAAAGGAAGTCGTTCATGGTTTCGTTTTGGATCGTTTGGTATACAACCCGCAGAATTTATGAAGTTCGCTACTAATTTAGCATTGGCTAAATATTTAAGTAACGTTAATATTGAAGTAGAAACATCCCGCAGAAATAGATTATCCGATTTATTTAAAAATTACAAAAACACCATTTTCGCCGTTATCATCTTGGGCTTGCCCTTATTAATTATTAAAGTATTACAAGACGAAACTGGTTTAGCAATTGTTTTTATTGCCTTTATCATTACATTATATAGAGAAGGCTTATCCGTTAATTTTTTAATTTTCGGTTTATTATCAGCATTATTATTTGTGCTATCACTAGTTATTGAATCACAAACATTAATCATTGCTTTGGCTATTATTTCATCTTTAGCGCTATTGTTTGTGAAACGTTCTCGCAAAAATTTAATTATTCTGTCCATCGTATTTGCTTCGGCAAGTGGTGTTGTACTTGGAACAAATTATGTATACAATCACCTAGAAAATCATCAACGCGTTAGAATTGATGTATTATTAGGAAGAGGAACGGTAGATTTAAAAAAAGAAGGGTATAATGTCAATCAAGCAAAAATTGCCATTGGTTCAGGAGGATTTTTCGGGAAAGGTTACTTGCAAGGCACTCAAACTAAATACGACTTTGTGCCAGAACAAGATACCGACTTTATTTTTTGTACAGTTGGAGAAGAGTGGGGATTTTTGGGTACTAGTATTGTTATTATGCTCGAATTATTTTTAATCATCAAAGTCATTTTTATGGCAGAGCGACAACGATCTCCTTTTAGTAGAATTTATGGGTACGGCGTAGCTTCAGTTTTATTTTTTCACGTAGCAGTTAATATTGGTATGACTATCGGATTGATGCCTGTAATTGGTATTCCTCTGCCTTTTTTTAGTTATGGAGGCTCTTCTCTTTGGTCTTTCACTATTTTATTATTTATTTTCATAAAACTAGATGCCAATAGGCTTGTGATTTTGAGGTAAAACTTAGAAAAATTTATGAATATTATATTATTAAATTTTGTAAATTAGTAGTATAAAACAACAAGGTGCTATGTCAATCACAACAACAACATCTAATATGAATTCGTTAAGAGAGAAAATTGAAGAAATTTTAGTAAAAGAAAACTACACGTTTAGTCAATTAGCTGATTATTTAAACTTATCTGAAGCGCAATTGGAAGATGGCTTAGCAAAGAAAACATTGGAATTGCGCTATTTAGAGGATATTTCCAAAAATTTAAAAGTTCCGTTATATAGTTTCTTTAGAGATCCTTCTCATAAAACAAACCATAACGAAAAACCTTATTTCGTTAATAAACTTTGGAATGATGGTGAGGAAGTTAGTCCGCAAAAATTAATGGAGGAAATCGAAATTTTAAAACAAGCTATTTCTCAAAAAGAAGACGAATTAGCCAAAAAAATGAAGTAATATCACTTCATTTTGGTCTTAAAAACTTCAATTCTAATTGCTATATTTGCATAAGGATATGATGTATATATGTTAGCAAGTTTGTTTCTTACTTTTTTATTGGTTGTTTTGAATGGTTTTTTTGTAGCTGCCGAGTTTGCTTTGGTCAAAGTTAGAGCTTCGCAATTAGATATTTTAATTCAAAAGGGAAGCAGTCGTGCTAAAGTAGCTCGTAACTTATTAGAAAAACTAGACGCTTATCTTTCTGCCACACAATTAGGAATTACCTTAGCCTCTTTAGCTTTAGGTGCTATAGGAGAAGAAACTATTTCTAGTATTGTTATCAGCCTATTTCAAAAATACGATTTAGGGATAAGCTTAATTACTGTTCATAGTATTTCACTTCCAATAGCCTTAACCTTACTTACCTTTTTTCATGTAACCTTAGGTGAGCAAATCCCAAAAATGATTGGTATTAAATATTGTATGGATACAGCTTTATTTATTGCCTGGCCATTACGTATATTTTATATAGTCTTTAGTCCATTTATTTGGTTATTAAATAAATCATCTAATGTTATTTTAAGAATTGTTGGTATTAAAAAAATTGGAGAAGAAGATGTTCACTCAGAAGAAGAATTACGTTTGATATTGACAGAAAGTGAAGAAGGTGGTGCTATTAAACCAAGTGAAAATGAATTAATTCAAAATGTATTTGATTTTGATGACCGTTTGGTAAAACAAATTATGGTGCCTCAAAATCGTGTAACTGCTATTGATGTAGAAGCGTTAGATAGAGACGGTATCGTACAAAAAATATCAGACGAAGGTTTTTCTCGCTACCCAATTTTTTTAGGCGATATTGATAATATTATTGGTGTTATTTATGCAAAAGATTTATTTAAAGAATTGATATCAAAAAAATTCAGAACAATAAAAGACATTATGCGTCCTGCACATTTTGTGCCTGAGTCCATGAAAATTAATGATTTGTTACGTGATTTTCAAAAATTGCACATGCAAATTGCTATTGTTACCAATGAGTTTGGGGCAACAGCTGGTATTGTAACCATGGAAGATATCATTGAGGAATTAGTTGGAGAAATACAAGATGAACATGATGAAGAAAAACCAACGGTTGAAAAGAAAAGTGAAACAGAATATGTTGTTAATGCTCATAGCAGTATTGGTGATGTAAACGAATCATTACCAATGGCTATTCCAGAAAATAACAAATACGAAACTATATCGGGATTGATTAATTTTTTATGGGGCAGAATACCAGGCGTTAATGAAAAAAGACACTATGGCGGCTACGAAATAACTATCCTACAGCGTAAAAAACAAACGGTAGAGTCTGTTAAACTAAGAGTTTTAGAAACTGATAAAGTGGAATAACATGAGCGTATCTACCTCAAAAAAATTATATCCTCATCCAACTGGCTGGTATGTATTAGCGAAAAGCAATGAAATTAAAAATGGCACGCTTCAAACCAAAAAATTTACTGGAAAAGATATTGTATTATTTCGCACCCAAAGTGGCAAATTGGGTGTTGTAGATGCTTATTGTCCTCACATGGGCGCTCATTTTGGGCATGGTGGTGATGTGGTTGGAGAAACCATCAGATGTCCTTTTCATTATTTTTGTTTTGACACCAAGGGCACTTGTACAGAAACAGGATACAATACAACACCTCCACCAAAAGCTATTTTAAAAACATATACGTTCAAAGAAGTAAATGGCTTTGTAATTGTATGGCACGATATAAAAAATCAAAAACCAACTTGGCACATTCCTGAAATTGATAATGAAAATTGGAGCGAAGTCATGACTACCGATTTTGATTTATCAAGTCACCCACAAGAAACCACTGAAAATAGCGTAGATGTTGGTCATTTTTCAATCGTCCATAAATATAGCAACGTACATGATTTAAAAGAATTGAGTTCGGATGGCGCCTATATGAATGCGTCTTATGGCTTTAACCGCGAAGGTGGTATATTTAATAATGCAGGCATCAAAGCTCAAATAAATATTCATGTGCATGGTTTAGGCTATTCTTTTGTAGAAGTTGTAATTCCTGATTTTGGATTAGAAACCAGACAATATGTTTTTCCAACACCAACAAGCGATGGAAAAATAAATTTAAAAATTGGCATGTCTGTCAAAAGAATTGAGAAGCCATCTAAACTTAATCCTTTTTTAGCAGTCATTCCAAAATCAATCGTTAATAAACTAGTTTTAAAACAGGCATTTAAAGGTTATGTGCACGATGTTAGTCAGGATTTTGATGTGTGGCAACATAAAACATTTATTGAAAACCCTGCATTAGCAATGGGTGACGGACCAATTATTAAGTATAGAAAATGGGCTAACCAATTTTATGAAGGTGTAAATGAAAATACCTAAGTTCATCTGTTTACTGTTGACATGTGTGTTGGTGCAAAGTCTTCATTCGCAAACCTCAGCAAATCTTCAAAAAGCCATTGATCTTTTCAATAAAAGAGCCGAAGGTGCGATGGGTTTAACACCGAAGCCTGAAATTATTGAAGAAGCCATTAGCATTTTAGAAAAAGAAGTACTAGCTGTTACTCAATTAGAAAAAGCAGGATTATATTATTTATTGAGTCTAAATTTTAAAGCGCGTTTTGTTTGCAAAACCGAAGATTGTAAAAAACCTATTCTGGAGAAAGCCATTAAATTTGGCAAAGCATTGAAAGATAAATATCCCAATAATGGCCCTATTTGTTTTGAATACATAGTAAGTGTTGGTTTATTGGGCGAGATATCGGGCGTTATCAAAAGCATTAATGATGGTGTTGTCAATAAAATGAGAACCAATTCCGAAAAACTAATTGCCATTGACTCTCTTCATAATAATGGTGCCGGCTGGAAAGTGTTAGGCGTTTTAAATTACAGAGTTCCAAATCTGGGAATTATTTTTTCGTGGCCAAGTGTCAAAAAATCAAAACAATTATTAGCTAAAGCATTAAAATATTTCCCTAACGATATTCCTAATAATTTTTTTTATGCGGATGCCTTAATGGAAAATAATGAAAAAGAAATGGCAAAAGTGTATTATAATAATCTATTGAAATTAGAAATAAGAAAAGATAATTATTTAGAAGACTTGGATTTTAAAACAAAAACTGTATTGCTTTTGCAAAAATGGAAGTAAGATTAATTATCCAAATAAATTCTCCCCTGCCTCCACATATCAACAGCTTGATACCATCTTTCTTTATAGGTTTCACTTCTTTCTAAATAATAATCGTTATCCGTAAAAGGGTTAATTACTTTTATAAATGAAAACGTAATAGATGTTGGATTATTTGGGTCGCCATAAGTCCATAACTCTCCGTTTTTGCGTTTAGACACGCTATTAGGTGCGCCAAATACAATATAAATCATGCCTCTATCTGTTTTCCATCCTTCCTGAAAACTGGTAAATAGCTTATTACTTTCTTGAACTCTGTTATAATATTTTCGAATCAATTCTTTGGCTCTTTCTGAACTTCCTCCAATCTCTATCCAAAATTTATCAATCGCTCCTTTTTGATCGGGAGATAGCAAACAATTATCAAACTCTTTTTTAGCCATCATATAACGTGTAGCTAAAATCATTTGTTCCGTATTTTTTATTTTAGGATAAGAGGATTCATAAACAAAAAATGTAACTCCATCTTTTGTTTCATTATTGGTTTTTAAATGGAAAAAACCTTTTGAAGGAAGTTCTAATTCTATTTTACCATTGGTTTCGTATACACTAAATACAGAGTCGGGTTTGTAATTAAACTTTGGCATTAAATCAACCGAAAAAGGCGGCATTGCTAACTTAAACTTGGATTTAAAATAATCTACCTCATACAGTTTTTCTTTATTGCGAAGTGATTGAAGATAAACAACCTCATCTGGTTTATAATAAACTGAAAAAAGAACTTCATTTCTGGAATTCGTTATTAAAAAATTTTGTCGTGATTCGATTGATGTTTTATTTGAAAACAAATTATCCGTGTATTCCAATTTTTTATTTACATCAAATACATTTACATCTACATAATAGTTAGATCCTGATTTTAATTTGAATAAAATACTTCCTCGTAATTGCTTTATAATGGCATCTGTTTGTTTATCAATAACTGTTATAGAAGCTGTATCACTAACTGAATTTAAATTATTTTCTGAATGAATATTTAATTGAATGTTTATATGTCCATAAAAAAAATTAGTACTATCTGCTTTTTTATAAAGCAGTACTTCGTTTGAAATTTCATAAAACAATTGACTAACACTATCATTAATATGGTAGATCACATACTTAGCATTCAATTCATTATTGGATTTTTTATAAAGCCGATCCGTGCTGGATTGATTTACTTTTTGAGAAGTACATGAATATAATCCTAAGAAAATAAGTGTAACAAACCAATTTATGATTTTAGAATAGTTCATGTAATTCATCGATGATTAAAAAAATAATCACATTAAAGTACAAATAAAAACGAAGGGATGAAATTTTATTTTAGTTCAAAAGGCTTACGCTCATATTGACAGCAGTCTTGCAACTTACCATAAGCATAATCATCACCGTAGTAACCATCATTATCGTAGCCCGATTTAGCAATTAATTGCTGAATACCATCTAGGGTAATTTTAGTTGTGTCAAACTTAACAGTTATTAAAGTAGATGCAATATCCCAGTTTTTTTCTGTCACACCGTCAACAGCTAATGAGCCTTCGATGGTTACTTTACATTTTTCACAATTTCCCCAAACTTTAAATGTCTCTGTTTTTTCTGCTGTTTGTGTTTTGCATGAAAACAGCCCAAGGCTTAAAAAGAATAATATATAATAAAGAGATCTCATTTTTAAATTTAATTATAGCGTTGCAAATTTATAATTTAATTTCAAAAAATGTTCAATATATTGAGGAAGGGCAAATTTTAAGTTTTTTTGGGCTTTAACATTGTCATGAAAAACGATAATACTTCCATTTCTGGTATACCTAACGCTATTGTCTAAACATTTTTTCGGAGAGGTTAATTTATCGTAATCATAGCTCAAAACATCCCAAAACACTACATTATAATCTTTAGCTAATAATTTATATTGACTTTTTTTTACCCTCCCATAAGGCGGCCTAAACAAGTTAGTTTTAGTTAATTCTTGGCATTTTTCAATATTTTTTAAATACTCTAAATTTTTCACCTGCCAACCTTTTAAATGGTTAAATGTATGATTTCCAACTTGATGCCCCTCTTTTATAATTCTCTCAAAAATTAGCGGATTATTAACAATATTATCTCCTACGCAAAAAAAGGTGGCTTTTACCTTGTATTCTTTTAAAGTATCTAAAACCCACTCTGTTAATTCAGGAATCGGCCCATCATCAAAAGTCAGATAAATAACTGACTCATTTTTATCCATTCGCCAGAGGGAATCTTTATAAAAACGTCTTAATAATTGTGGGGGGCGAACCAATAATTTCATTCTATATTTTTTACT
>JBKJPW010000174.1:0-24313 GCA_046594225.1 Bacteroidia bacterium | reverse complement strand
CGCACCAGCAGTAATACCAGGACCTGACCAAGAATAAGTTCCACCTCCGCCACCAGTTAAAACAGCAGTAGTTGTTGAACAAGTTAATGTAGAAGAGTTAGTAGCAGTTGGTGAAGGTGTTATTGTATTTTGAGTTACAGCAGCTGTTGCAGAGGCTGTACAACTATTTACGGGATTAGTTACTACTAAGGTATAGGTTCCAGGAGCAGTAGCTACTGCATTTTGTGACGTTGTTCCTCCACTGAATCCTGCACCACTCCATTGATAGGTAACGCCAGAAGACGGGCCACCAGTTAAAGTAGCAGTGGTTGTAGTACATGTTAAAGTGGTTGTATTATTAGCTGTAGGAGATGGAGCGGTTGTATTGGTTGGAACAAATGCTGTTGTTGAAGATGTACACATTGAAATAGTATTGGTAACTGCCAAAGAGTATGTGCCACCGGCATTTACAGTAATAGAAGGAGTAGAAGCTCCTCCTGTAATCCCTGTCCCCGTCCAGTTATAAGTAATATTTGAAGTAGTTGATGTTACAACTGCTTGAGCTGTAAAGGTAGAACAGGTTATAGAGTTAGAAACTACAGGAGATGATAAAGAAGGAAATCCTGCGCTTGGAACAACTGTTACTGCATTTGCAATTGAGCAACCATTTGCGGGGTTTGTAACCGTTAATGTATAAGTATTAGCAGAAGCTGCGGTAGCAGTATAGCTGTTTGCGCCAGACGAAACACCTCCAGTCCAAACAGGAGTACAAGTAGATGGGCTTGCTGAACCAGTAATAGTAACTGTTGGAGAAAGACATGTAATTGTTTGCGTTCCTGAAACAGTAACAGTAGGAGCCGTTGTATTTTGAGTTATTGCTTGAGAACCGGTGGTTGAACATCCGTTGGATGTATTAGTCACCGTGTAGTTATAAGTTCCAGGTTGATTTAAAGAGATAGTTCCTGTTGTAGCACCACCAGTAATACTTGGGCCTGACCAGTTATAAGAAACAGGACTGGCTCCAGTAGATGCGCTAGCATTCACGGTTAATACAGTACAATTTAAAGATCCTGTATTTGCTCCTGTTACAGTTGGAGCAGTTATGTTTTGTGAAATAACCTGAGAACCTGTTGTTTTACAGCCATTAGAAGTATTTGTTACCGTATAATTATAAGTGCCCGGTTGATTTAATGAAATTGTTCCTGTGCTAGCACCAGCTGTAATACCAGGCCCCGACCAAACATAAGAAACAGAAGTTGCAGAAGTAGTAGCACTTGCATTAACTGTTAATACACTACAATTTAAGGAACCTGTATTTGCTCCAGCTACACTTGGGGTCGTTGTGTTTTGAGTAATAGCAGTACTAGCGGTAGCTGTGCAGCCGTTAGCCGCAGTAACAGTTAATACATAAGTACCAGGTAAATTAACAGTAGGAGCAGAAGTTGTTCCTCCAGCTGTAATACCAGGCCCCGACCAGTTATAAGAGCCACCACCAGTACCAGTTAAGTTAGCAGTAGTAGTAGTACAAGATAAAGTGCTAGAATTAGATGCAGTTGGAGAAGGAGCCGTTGTGTTTTGAGTAACTGCAACAGTTGAGACAACCGTTGAGGTACATCCCGCCGCTGATGTTACATTTAAACTATACGTTCCTGGTAAATTAACAGTAGGCGCTGAAGTGGAGCCTCCACTAACAATTCCAGGGCCCGACCATGAATAAGTTCCGCCTCCAGAACCAGAAAGAGCAGCACTAAGAACACTACACGTAAGATTAACTCCTGATCCAGCATTGGCTGTTGGAACTGAATTTACTGTTACGGTTGTCACAGCAGCAGTACTTGTACAGCCAGCTAATGAATAAATAACAGAATACGTAGTGTTAGAACTTGGAGTTACTGAGATGCTAGATGCGTTAGACCCGCCAGGAGTCCATGTATAAGTCCCCCCAGTAGCAACTGGTGTAGCTGATAATACAGCAGTTTGCCCATTACAAATAGTTGGTGAATTTACAGAAGGAGGCAATGTTCCTAATGTAGCTGTTCCACCAAAAAGAATATTAAAACCAGCACCGCCAGCCGTCCAGTTATTTACTAATAACATGTATGTTTGTCCAGCAGTAACATTTATTGGAGCCGTCCAACCATTTCCAGAAACGTCTTCTGAAAAATCTCCTGCTCCACTTCCTAAACCAGTATTCCCTGTAGTGGCTGCATAAGAACATCTCACGGGAGTACCTAGGGCACCGCAGCCAACACTTGGCCCATATAAAGCATAATCAAAATCATCTGTGTTTGTATTTGGATCAACGGTAAAGGTTAATGAACCAGAATTTGCTACAGCAAATTTGTACCAGTTTGAATAATTCTCTCCAGTTACACAACTAGTACCTCCACAACCTTCGGCAGGATTAGTGCCCGGACCGTTAGAAACATCATTAAAACCTAAATTTGAACACAAAAATGTTGAAGCGCAAGCGTCTGAATTACCTGTTGGTTGAGCAGTAGCACAAGCTACACAAGTAATATTTGCACTAAAACCAGAATAATTAACAATACCATCAGATCGGAAGCGAAAAGTTAAACAACCCGAACTGTTGTTAGCAGTATAACTAAAAGGAGTAGCCGGAGTTCCCCAAATTTGACCAGAAGCATTTGCTGGAGCAGTAGTAAATGCAGGACTATTTTGTGCCGGACCATTAGCCACTAATAAATAATCGTAATTTAACTCTGTATTAAAGCTTGTAAATGTTACTTGCAAGCAATTACCTGGTGAGGTAGGGCAAATAGTTTGATAAATACTATTAATATTATTAGGGTAATTACCACCAGAGCCACCCGCGTCATATAATGTGTTAGAACAGGTTCCAATAGGACAGCCGCCACTATAAGTGGATTGAACTCCAGTTGAGGGTAAGTTTATTTGAGCAGAGGCTAGTGTGGTTGAAAATAAAAATAAAAAAGTAATTATTTTTTTCATGTATATGTGTTTAAAATATATAAAAAATACCAAGTAGTTAGTTAGCAATTTTGTTTTTAGGGTCATTATTTAATGCATTGGAAGGCATTAATGCTTTTTTGTCTGATTCCATCTTATTTAATGAAAACAAGGTTAATTGAAGCCCAGAATCTTCATCAAATACCAAAACGTATTCATCTAGCTTACGAGTTAGGTTATATTTATTGACGTCAATTCTCTCAAATTGCTCTTGTGTATATTTTTGATGTTCGGCCAACTGAAATGATTTTGAGTAGATATAATCTAATTCCTTTAATTTTAAAGGGTGTTTATTCAATTCCATTTTTTCTGAAGCGGAATAGTTTTTCGATAACATGATTTCAGTTAGTTTCGAAATAGTCAGTTCTTCGGTTTGAGAAAAACCACAAAAAGAAATTAGCACTGCTACTAATAGAATTATTTTTTTCATAATATTTTTTTAACTATTTAACAAATTATAACAGCTATTATGATGCCATAATTTCCTTTTTTTAAATTAAATTTTAGACAAAAGTAAGTTATTTTAGGATAAGTCAACTAAATAATCATATTATTCGACTTTTCTTAACAAAAAAAGACCTGACTAAATTTTTTAGTCAGGTCTTTTGAAATTATTATCTAAATAGGCTCATGTTCCGTGTTTTTCTATCTCCGTATCATCAAAACCAGTTAATACTTGATTTGCGCTTTTAATACTGTGCTTGAATGTGTAGAGAGTGAAAGTGTAGCCTTGATGATTAAATGATAAAATTCAATAAATTAGTATATTTTTTGAATTTGATTGATTTCAAAGATTTTTTTGTAATAAAAGTTTTATTTGTTTTTATAGAACTCCGCTTTTTCGAAATTTCTTATTTCTTTAAATTTCTGTGATAAAAATTGCGCCAGATATTGATTTGGGTTTACAAAGTAAGCTTCTTCGTATTTAGTAACTGCATCTAACGTGTCACCTTTCATCAAGTAACAATTAGCTTCTTGGGCTATTAATTCATAATTATTTGGAAAACTAGAGTGAGCAATTTTAATGATTTTAAGACTCTTGTTATAGTCTTTTTTTTCAAAAAATAAATTAAATGCAGACATGTATGCCGAGTATTGTTTGGGATTAATTTCTATAGATTTTTTATAACACTCAAATGCCTGCATATCGTTTTTTTCTTGTTTATAACAATTGCCTAAATTTTCATAAGCTTGCGCGTATAATGGGCGATGTCTGATTCCTAAATTAAAATAGTTTTTTGCTGATTTAATGTCATTTAAATAAGAGTAATAAATTACACCAGTATTATTATAGGCAGTAAAAAAACTTGAGTCGTTTGTTATTGCTGCATTGTAGTGTTTTAAGCATTTTTGAATAAGAATTTCGTTAGGATACTTTTTATTTGGAGACCGCAACATTTCAAAATATTCATTAGCTAATAAGCTATTTGCTTTTGCTGATTTTTCCAAATAAGGAATATCATGTTCAAATAGTACTAATTTATTATACCAATTCGAGTTTCTATTCCATGTGTAAGCCATACATATAATCATTACTGGTAGTATATAAATTAATGGTTTTGAAAAAAATTGAGAGACTGATTGAAAGTTTATTTTTTTGAAAAAATTAACCAAAACAATGGCTACTATTAAACAAAATCCCATTGAAGAAAAATAAGTAAATCGCTCTGCTAATACACCAGGCGCTGGCGAACCTACATTTACAAAAGGAACAATACATCCGCAAAAAAGTAGTGTTGCAAAAAGTAGTAATTTACTTTTTGATTTGTAAATATAAAAAGCACTAAGGATAATAAAACCTATTGCAATAAAAAAATACAAATTTAAATCAGCACTTAAATCAAAAGTATTTGTTCCGTAATAATTTCTAAAAGGGTAAGGGAAAAATAAAAATTTTATATAAAAGCCAAGCGTTTTAAATCCAATAATTATTTTTTGTGTAAACGTTACAGTATCAGTGTATAAAGGGTTTTCGAAATGATAAAAATGTCGAACTACTTTTTCGGAAACAATATTGTTTTTTATTAATGAAATTAAAGCACTTCCTAATACTAAGGCGCCCATTAAAATAGATACGCGCATTAAATTTATTTTTCTAAAAAAGAATATACACATTGGTATAATTGCTAGAAATAAAATCGCTGTTCGTTTTGAGAATAGAGCTAACAATAATAACAAGGATATTAAAAGAATGTTTTTGAAAGTTAGTTTTTCATAGGCTTTTAAACTAAACCATAAGGCAAGTAGTGCAAGTGAAAAAGCTAATAATTCGTCGCGACATTTTAAATTATTAACTACTTCAGAATGGATAGGGTGGATTAAAAATAATAGAGCGCATAAAAACGACAATGAGAAGCCGTATTCTTGCTCTTCAAATAATCGTAAAAGAATACAAAACAATAGCCATACTGAGATAAAGTATATAATTATATTTATAAGATGACTTATAAACGGATTTTGTCCAAAAATGGCATATTCAATTGCAAATGTAGTTGTAGTAAATGGTCTATAATCAAACGAACCTTCGCTATCATGAGCATATCTGCTTTTCCAAATTTTTATAATGCCGCCAAAACCTTTTGAAACTAATGCATGATTAGGCACAAATTCTGTCCCTTTTACAGGGAAATTAGTTACTGTAACGTAATCATCATCTAGGGCGTATTTGTTTTTTAAAGAGTTTCCATAAAACAAAAAAGATAAACAAAAAAACAGAATAAATATATGTTTGTTTTTTTGAAATAAATCGCGCATACGATTGTTTTTTTAATAAGGTCAGCTTAATTAGAAAGTGAATATATAAAAAAAAGCGCCTGTTTGGCGCTTTTTTTATATTATTTTTTCAAAGGTTTATTTCTTTCCCTGCTTCAGTTCATCCAAAGACTTTCTGCTTCCATTAGCACTAATGTAGGCCACTCCAATTTTTTTAGCTAAGTTAATATAGTATGGTTTATCATGAATTTGTTTCATCGTTATTTTCATAACACAAGTAGTACTTGTTGTACTAATAATATCACATGTAGCAACATCAGGATTTGATTTAAATGTTTGAGAAAACTTAGTTACTTCAGTCGCATTTTTAAATCCGGAAAATGTAGAGTTAAATATTGTACTAGTTTTCATAAAACCTTTAGGAAGCTCTCCGTTAAAAGTCCAAACTAAATTAGATTGAGAAAATAAATTAGAAGAAGTCATTAAAATGTACAACGCTGTAAAAGCAATTATTTTTTTCATGTTTTGTGTATTAAGATTTACATCAAATTTATAACATTTTATATGTAAATCAAAAAATATTATTCTCAATTATTAAAACTGCCAGTTGGTTGAGTGAAAAAACGAAACGTATATTTATTTAGGAAAAAATTGAGAGTTTGTTAGTGAATTGTTTAAATTTACGAAATATGCCTACCTGGTTGAACAATATAGCGACTTACTTACCCAAAACAGTTGTAACAAATAATGATTTGGCTAAGGAGTTTAATGTTTCTTCTGATCAAATTTTTAAAACTGTTGGTATTAGTAATCGACATGTTTCTGAATTAGATGAACTAGCATCTGATATGGGTATAAAAGCTGTTGATGAATTATTATTAAAGAATAATATTGATAAAAGCAAGGTAGATTTTTTAATATTCTGTTCAACATGTTTCGATTATTCGGCTCCTTCTACTAGTTGTATTTTGCAAGACAAAATAGGATTATCTAAATCTACAGCATGTATTGATTTGCCTTATGGATGTAGCGGATATGTATATGGATTGGCAATGGCCAAAAGTTTTATTACTTCAGGAATTGCTAAAAATATTTTATTTATTACATCTGATACGCTCACAAAAACGGTAGCTAAAAACAACCTTGAGCTAAGAAGTATTTTTAGCGACGCAGCATCAGCAACATTAATTAATCGAACTAATTGTAATAGCATTGGAGAATTCGTATTTGGAACAGATGGAAGCGGAGGATTAGATGTGTTTATTTCGGATAGTGGGTTTAGAAAAGAACATGCGAATAATATAGGATTACCCCACGGGAGGTTTGAAATGGACGGAATGAAAGTATTTAACTTTGGATTAAAAATAGTTCCTCAATTAATAACCGATACGCTTAAAAAAAATAACTTAACTTTAAATGAAATTGATTTGTTTATCTTTCACCAACCAAGTCGTTTTTTATTGGATGTGTTGAGAAAAAAAATAAATATACCTGAAGATAAATTTTTTATTAATATTGAAGAACACGGTAATACATCATCAACTAGTATTCCATTGGCTTTGAGTGATGCTAAAAAACAAGAAAAATTAAAGGAAGGTATGACTGTTTTACTGGCAGGTTTTGGAGTTGGTTATAGCTGGGCAGGAACAATTATTAAAGTATAATTTAAATAGTATAAAATGACACTAGAAGAATTTACAGTAAATCTTGAAAAAGAATTAGAAGAGGTTGAAAAAGGTACTTTGCAACCGGATACAGTTTATCGTGATTTAAAAAATTGGAGTTCTATGTATGCATTAATTATTATTGCATTTATTGATCTTAATTTTGATATTATTTTAAACTCCAAAGAATTAAAAGAAACTTCTACAGTGAGAGAATTGTATAATTTAGTGAAATCAAAAGGTGTTTAGCGTTATTAATAACATATCATTAAAGGGCTTATCTGTTTGTGTTCCAAAACAGATAGTAAAAACAATAAATTACGATTGGTTGACGGAGGAGGAACGTAAAATGTTTATTAAAAATACAGGTACTGAAGAACGCAGAGTCTCAAAACCTGAAATTATTACATCAGATTTTTGTGAAAGAGCGGCTAATGAATTATTGAAAAAATTAAATTGGGATAGTCAAAGTGTAGATGTATTAATATTTGTTTCTCAATCACCAGATTATTATTTGCCTGCAACGTCAGCCATTCTTCAACACAAATTAAATTTAAAAAAGGGAGTTATAGCTTTTGATATAAATTTAGGATGTAGTGGATATAATTATGGATTATATGTTTTGTCAAATTTAATGTCATCAGGTAATTTAAAACGTGGTATTCTTTTAACAGGAGATAGTTCTACATTATCTACAAATTATAGAGACAAAAGCACTTATCCATTGTTTGGTGATGCTGGTGCAGCTACAGCACTGGAGTTTGATACAACGGCAGATCCAATGTATTTTAATTTGTTTACAGATGGAAGTGGATATAAATCAATTATTGTTGAAGATGGTGGAGCAAGAAATCAGTTTACAGAAAAATCTTTTATAGAGCACAAAATTGAAGAAGGTATTTATCGCTCAGGAAAAAATTTAGTCTTAGATGGTATTGAAGTATTTAATTTTGCGTTGAAAGAAGTAGCATCTAGTATTGACAATATTTTAAAAGAAAGTAACATCCCATCAAGTGATATTGATTATTTTGTATTTCATCAAGCAAATAAATTAATTAATGAATGCGTTAGAAAAAAATGTAAAGTTGAGCTAGAAAAAGTTCCATATTCTATTCAAAAATTTGGAAACACAAGTTCAGCATCTATTCCTTTAACGATGATTTATAAAATTAAAGAAGAGTTAGAAAATAAACCCTTACATTTATTGTTAAGTGGTTTTGGTGTTGGATACTCGTGGGGTAATACAATCATAAAAACAAATAAAGTAACTTGTACGGAAATTATAGAGATTGAGTAAGTTTAGTTTACATAATAAAGTCGTTTTGGTAACTGGTGCATCCTCAGGTATTGGGCGAGCTTGCGCTATTGAAGCATCTAGTATTGGTGCGCATTGCATTTTGGTAGGAAGAAACGAAAATACATTAAAAGAAACAGCCGCTTTGTGTTTAAATCAAACAGATGTTTTTGTTTGTGATCTAAAAAATGTTGACGAAATTAAAAAATTGGTATCACAAATTCGTTCAATTGATGGTGTTGTTCATTGTGCGGGGATTACCTACCCTCGTCCGGTTAAATTTTTAAAACCCGAACACATCAAAGAAATTTTTGATATTAATTACAATGCCCCTGTTTTATTAACGGCCGAATTATTGCAAACAAATAAGGCTAATAACAATGCCTCATTTGTATTTATTTCATCTATTTCATCTAAACACCCCTATTTTGGAGGCGCCACGTATGTTAGTTCTAAGGCAGCTTTGGAGGCATTTAGTAGAGCTTTAGCAATTGAAATTGCACCTAAGAAAATGAGATCAAATGTTATTATGCCTGCAATGGTTCATACTCAAATGTTGGAAGAAACCAAAGATGCAACTGGAGAAGAACGATTTAAGGAGTATGAAAAATTACATCCATTGGGTTTTGGTGAGCCGAAGGATGTTGCTGATGCAGTATGTTTCTTTTTAAGTACTGAAGCAAGATGGATTACTGGAAGCGAGTTAAAAATGGATGGCGGTTTGTTATTGAACGGTAAAGTAAAATGAGTGCAATAAATTATAGTATTGTAGTTCCCGTTTATAACGCGGAAAATTCTTTAGAAATTCTAAACGACAGTATTCGTCATTTCTTTGAATCTAAAAAATATACATACGAAATTATCTACGTCAATGATTCAAGCATTGATAATAGTTGGGAAGTATTAAAACACATTAAGCAATCAAACTCTTTTATAACTATTATCAATTTTGGTAAAAATTACGGGCAACATGCCGCAACCATGTGCGGTTTTAAGCATGCCAAAGGGGAGTTTGTGATTACATTAGACGATGATATGGAAGCTCATCCTGACGAAATTGAAAAGTTAATAGTTGCTCAAAAAAAATCTAACGCAGATTTGGTTTATGGAGTTTATAAAAAATTAAATCAATCTTTTCTTAGAAAATTTTTGACAAGTTTTTATAAGTTGATATCAAAAGTAGAAGGAAGCAAAAAAGGTAAAGGTAGTAGTTTTAGATTGTTGACTAAAGCCCTAGCCAAAAAATTATCTGATAATCATAAGCATTTTGTATTTATTGATGAATTGTGTTTATGGTATACTCGTAATATTGACTTTGTAAACACTGAATCTAATAAGAATTTTATTGATAAACGTAGGTATAATCTCGTGAGCTTATTTTCATTGACGTCTAATTTAATCATGTTTTCGTCAACATTTCCATTAAAATTAGTCACAAATATTGGCATTTCTTTGGCAACCGTTAATTTAGTTATTGGAACTTATTTTTTAATAAAAAAAATATTTTATAAAATTGCTTATGATGGGTATGCTTCGCTTATTGTGAGTATTTTGTTTTCTACAGGACTCATTATTTTTTGTATAGGAATTTTAGCACAATACTTATCCAAACTTTTGAAAACAATGAATAACGCACCAAGCTACAGCGAAAGCGAAGTTATATGTTAGTAATTGAACAGTACGGCGTAAAATTAATAAGGCTTCAAAAAGAAAATATTGAATTGGTTCGTTATTGGCGTAATCAAAGCGATATTGCTAATTATATGGAGTATAGAAATTATATCACCCCTTCTTCTCAAATAAAATGGTTTGATAGTATTAATAATAAACATAACTATTACTTTATCATTGAATTTGAAAATAAAAAAATTGGATTAATTAATTCAAAAGATTTTGATTCAGAAAAAGGTTTTGGTGAAGGTGGTATATTTATTTGGGATAAAAATTATATTAATTCCTATGCTGCTGTTTATAGTACACTTTGTTTACTAAATTTTGTTTTTTTTACATTACATCTATGTTCATTGTCTTCGGCCAGAATTTTAAAAAATAACCAAAGAGCTATCAATTATAACCAATTAATTGGTTATCGATTAATGCCAAATCAAGAAAATATAGATAATCAATTATATCAATTAACAATTGACAACTATATTAAGCACGGATCTAAATTAAACAAAGCAGCAGCACAACTTAATAAAGATACATCAGACCTTAAGTACATGGGAACTGTTAGCGATAAAAATCTTGATGAGCTTAATTCTTTATTGTTAAAGGTAAATCATTAGAAAAGCTATCTAATGGAAAAATTCCATTATTAAATGCTTTCTGCCATTCTTCATAGCTTGTCATAGATAATAAAAATGGATCATCCATGTGTTCAATTTTATATTTCGAAATTTCGTGAGCATTATAATTCCAAAGAGGATTAGGAATATCAAACATTAAAACCACTCTTTTTTTATCAGAATCATTCCATGCTTCGTGTTCAAAAGAATCATCAAATATCATCAATTCCCCTTCTTTCCAATGTCTTATTTCATTGCCCACTCTTATGGCGCATAACTCTTCGTTAGGTACTATTAATGGTAGGTGGCACCTCAATACCATTTTTGTATATCCTTTGTGAGCCATTATTCTTGTTTGCGCATCTAAATATGAGTAATCACAAGATAAAATTTGAGGAATGGAGTATATGAGTTCAGCTGTCTTAGGACATAATTGAGCATGAGAAGGGAATTTCATATTGAAAAAAATAAATGAAAATACTTTCCATGCTTTATGTTTCTCCGACTGAACATAATTGGGAAATGTTCTTAGCCATTGGTTATCTATATTTATGTCTATTAAACTTAATAACTCATTTTTTATAACCGAAAAATTGCCAACTAATGGATTAAGAAATTCAAACTGAGAAGTATCATAAAACAGTTTTGGATTTTTATCTGTAAATTCAACCTTTGACATAAGTATATAAATTAATTATACTAAATTAGTAAAATTTAAACAATAAAACATGCATCGGCTTTGGTTTAGTGTATATGATTTTGGTTTCAATTTTAAAGATTCTGGACCCGCGTTTTTTAATGCGGAGCAATTTGATTGGGCTAATGAATTAGACATTAATGCGGTTTTAATTAAAAACGAACTTCAAAAATATATCCAGGATAAAAACTTTGTTCCCTACTTTAACACCCCAATGGTAAAAGGAAAAAATAGTTGGAAAACAATTTCCTTAAAATGGTGGGATATCGAAGTTTATAAAAATCAAAGTTATTTCCCTGGTACGACAGCATTAATTAAAAAATTTCCACAAATCGTTTCAGCATCTTTTAATTTACTTGAATCTAATTCCAAAATTCAAGCCCACTCAGGTGATACGAATGCTATTTATAGATGTCATTTGGGACTAATTATTCCTAGTGGATTGCCAGATTGCGGCTTTAGAGTAAAAGATGAAAGTAGAGCTTGGGAAAACGGCAAATGGCTGATTTTTTTAGATGCAAATAATCATGAAGCTTGGAATGATACCAATCAAGATCGATATATTCTTTCGATAGATGTAATGAGAGAAGAGTTTATAGAAAAACAATCTTTTGTTTGTTCTACTGTTTTCACTTCGTTATTTCTTCAAAAAAGAGCCATTAAATACAAGATTATATTTGAAACAAAACCAGTTTTAGTAAAGTTACTTGCAAAGTTACTACGTCCATTTATCCAATTCGGAATAGTTTGTTGTAATAAATTTAAAGTGTTTTAATGAAAAAAAATAATCCATGGTTCTCTTTTTCTGAAAGTGCTGTTTATAATGGCACAGAGCCTGCATTTTTTGATGTGTCTCAAAAAAAATGGAAAAAATTATTAGAAGATAATTATCAAGAAATTCTTTCTGAATTACAACATATTATCTCTACTCAAAATAAAAACATAGTCCCTTATTATAATCAAACATTAGCCTCTACACCAACATCGTGGACTATTTTTCCTTTAATGATGTGGGGTAAGCGTAACCAAGATAATTGTAATCAGGCAAAAAAAACGACCGCCATTTTTAATCAAATTGATGGTGTAATGTCTTGTGGGTTTTCAATATTAAAACCAAATACTAAAATAAAACCCCATTTTGGTGATACAAATGTGATGTACCGTTGTCATTTAACCCTTAAATCTTTCGGAACAATAGAAGAGATAGGAATGCGTGTGGCGAACGAAAAGGTTACCTGGAAAGAAGGGAAATTATTTGCTTTTTGTGATGCACACAATCATGAAGTTTGGAATAATACCAATAAAGAAAGGTGGATTTTAATTATTGATGTTTTGAGAGAGGAATTTATGAATCAAAAAAATCAAATATGCAAAGAAGTAAATGCTTCGTTGTGGTGGCAGTTAAAATTCCAAAACAGGTATTTTATTAAACACTTACCAAAGTGGAGCCGCAAATTGCTCATGAAAACTACAGCTTTATTTATGAAGATTGATTAGATAGCAGATTAGAATTTTTCTAAAAATTTTAATCTTAAGTTAAGCGGTAATCTATAGTACACATTTTTTAATGTGTAGTAAATGCGAAGCTTTGTATTTGCTAATAAAAATTTTAGCCTCCATAAAAAAGTAACAGCTTTTGCTTGATGATTTATATAATTAAATTTTTGTCCATACTCGTTACAAAAAAAATTTAGTGCTAATATTTCTTCTTGATTTAATTCCTTTTCATAAGCATTAACACGATTTGTATTCACTTCTTTATACAAATTTGCATGCATTTCGGTTATCTTATTAAAAACAGAATCGCTCAAATTTTGTTTGGCATGCTCTTTCGTTTTGTCAATTTGATGTTGAAACTGAAGCATGTTTTCAGAGTATTCAATTTTCAGGTAATGGCAAATGTTTTTTAATGTAGATTCTGGATCACTTGCTAAATCTTCATATCTAACTGTAATGTAATTGATGTTTAATTGGTTGAGTTTTGAAAATATTTTTTTATAAAAATAATTCCACGAAGCCGCCAACATAAATATGGAATCTTTAGTATTTCCGTATTTTTTTCTAGAAACCGCATTGTCTCTAAAATCCCTAACCAAAACAATATACTTCGCATCCGGATAAACTCTATTAATTTTATCGATATGAAGAGAATAAATTGGATTTTTATCCACAACATGAGTCACAGCGCTAACGTTTTTATTGGCTAAAGGAAAATTCAAATAAGCTAGTTTGCAAATATTAGCATATGTTTTGTTCTTTAATTTTTGAATGTCATGAGTTAAATTTTCTGATGGTTTCCATATACTTACTATCTTACTGAAATTGTATGAAAACATATTAGTAAAGGACGTAATAGTTTTTTGGTTGGTAAATTTTTTTCCAAAAAAGGAATGAAATGAAAATAGTATAAATTCATTTTCTGGAGTAGCAATAACAAAAGGGTGAGAGTTAAGCATATTAGTTAACAAAGTTGTTCCAGAACGGCCCATGCCCACAATAAATGAGATGTCTGGTAAAGTATTTTCTGTATTTGTACTCAATGTGTAATAAACTTTTATAATAGCTATTGTTAGATTAGTAAAAATATTCAAATTATCTTAAAACCCATCTTTTTTTCTCTATTAATAGAAAATTACTTACATTCAACAGACTTTAAACCTACATTTTGAGCAGTTAAATGAACCTAAGTTTTATAAATAAACTATTTCCTGTTTATATTGAAAAAGAGGCTGTTCAGGAGCCTGTTTTTTCTTTTAAAAGAATGACTGCGTTTTTTTTTACGCTCATACAACTCATTGCCATTTTATATATTGTTAAAAATTTTAATATTGAAAAGTCTTCAGGTATTTGGCAAATTAGTTTAATTATCATTTTTGCTTTCACTATAAATAGTTTTATACCTCTTCGATATCGACAGTTTATATTGTTTAGTACTTGCACTTCAGTCATATACTTTGCATTTGGTTTTTTTACAGGTACAATGCTAATTGTGGCAGCTCTCATAATTATTGGAATTTGCCATTTACCAATTAAATTTTGGATTAGACTAAGCATTATTTTTATTATTTTTATTAGTCTTTTTATCTTAAGAATAGAATGGTTTTACCTGTTAAGAGCTACACTGATTAGCCCTTTTTTGGCATCTATATTTATGTTTAGAATCATTATTTATTTATATGAATTAAAACATGGAATGATTCCTTCGTCAATTTGGCAAAGTTTAGTCTACTTTTTTCTATTTCCCAATATTTGTTTTTTGTTTTTTCCAATAGTTGATTATAAAACTTATAGCAAAACATATTACAATATTGCCGATAATGAGATTTGGCAAAAGGGTGTTAGATGGATGTTGAGAGGACTATTACATATTTTAGCATATAGGCTTGTTTACTACTATTTTTTAATTAGCCCTGCAAAAGTGATTGATATTTCATCCCTTTTGCAATACATTCTTTCTAGTTACGCACTAATTTTAAGGCTTTCGGGCTTGTTTCATTTTATTTTGGGGCTGTTGTGCTTATTTGGATTAAATCTTCCACAGGCATTTAATAATTATTTTCTAGCAAAGAATTTTACAGATTTATGGAGACGAATAAATATTTATTGGCGTGAGTTTATGCTAAAAATATTTTTTTATCCGATTATGTTTAAATTGAAAAAGAAAATTAGCAAGAATCTTTTGCCAACAACTATGCTTTGTGTTTTTATTATATCATGGGCATTTCATGGATATCAATGGTTTTGGATAAGAGGATATTACACGTTTAATATTTTGGATTTAACCTTTTGGCTTGTTTTAGGGACTTGTATTACTTTAAATGCTGTTATTCAAGAAAAACAATCTCATATTATTGCACGCCAATACCCTTTATACGCTGTATATTTTTTAAACATGTTGAAAATTTTGGGCATGATTTTTTTTATGTCAACAATGTGGTCTTTGTGGGGCAGTAGTTCTTTCAATGAATGGTTTTTTCTTATTTCCAAAGCCACTGTTTATTCTCCGCGTCAATTTTTAATAATCGTTATTTCTATTATTAGTGTTATTTCATTGGGTTTTCTTATTCAGATATTACTGAACAAAGATTTTGTAAAAAAAATTGTAACTATTCAACCACAGTTCACCCTTTCTTTAACACTTCCATCCTTGTTAATTTTGTTATGTTGTTCGTTTAATTCAGTACAACATTTTTTACCTGCGAAAATGGAATTGTTTATTAAAACTCTATCTGAGGAAAAGCTAAATGATAATGATAAAGAAAAAGCAGAAGAAAGCTATTATAAAAAATTAATTGACGGCGAGGAAAATACGGCCACTGGTTTATGGGAAATGCATTTGAAAAGACCAAGAAAATTCAATGCAATGGATGATGTTTATATTCGAACAGATGATTTACTGACTAAAATTTATAAACCAAATTATACAGTTAATGTTAACGGTCATGAGTTTAAAACAAACTCATTTGGATTAAGAGATAAAGAGTATGAGTTTATTAAACCCGAAAACACATTTAGAATTGCATTATTAGGAGGATCTTATGAAATGGGTTCAGGTGTATCTAATTCAGAGGTGTTTGAAAGTTTAACTGAACAAAAGCTAAATGACTTTGCAAAAGATAGCATCATTGCCAATTATGAAATATTTAATTTTGCAGCCGGTGGATTTTATTTAGTTCAGCATGTTGAGTTATGCCACACTAAAGTATTTCAATATAAACCTAATGCAGTCCTGTATGTTGCACATTCGGGAGAGAGATGGAGGTTGATAAATACTTTTGCCAATTTAATAGGACAAGGTAAAGATTTAAAATATCCTTTATTAACTTTTATTAAAAATAAAGCGGGTATTAAACAAACGATGAGTAAAACTGAAATGCAAACAAGATTAATGCCTTATGCAGATGTTTTAATTTCTTGGAGTTATTCAGAAATTTCTAAATTATGTTATCAAAATAAAGCAATTCCTATTTGGGTTTATTTGCCCACAACAGCTGATACAATTGATATAAAAGAATTATCCTTTATTAAGGGAGTGGCTAATAAGTGTCATTATTTACAAATCGATTTAACTGGGCTATACAACACCGTTAACATTAAAGAAATTATAGTTTCGGAATGGGACACACATCCTAATGCAAAAGGTCATGCGTTGATTGCGGATAAATTATTCAATGAAATGATGAATGTCAAACAAAAACTTATTCAGAAAAAATAAATATTATTCTATCTTTAACAATAAATAAATTTTATGAAATACCCATGTTTGGCTCAAACACAATTGCGAAGCACTCAATTAAAACAAAAAAATAAATAACACGATTGAGTTAAACGCCAATGACTAAACTGGGTAAGCCATATGACAATAAAAAAATAATTAAGACATATGAAAAATGACATTTCAAATGTAAAGCAAATTATCAAAGTATTTGTTTTAACAGATTTACTAAAAAATAAAAATGTTGATGTATTAGGAGATGACTCACCTTTAATTTCAGGTGGTTTGATTGATTCAATATCAACTATGCAACTGGTAGCTTTTTTAGAAAAAACATTTCAAGTTGAATATGAAGCTCATGAAGTTGATAGAGATAACTTTGATTCAATAAATATCATCACTGATTTTTTAATTAAAAAGTTAAACTAATTGCTTTATAAATTAAATAGTATTTTATTAAAAGGAGCTGCAAAATTCGCTTCCAATATAGCTATTGAGGATTTTAAAGGAAATTCGGTTAACTATAAAGACTTGTATATTAAAGTTTCTATTGTTAAAGATTTTCTTTCTAAACTTGGTGTTAATGCCGGAATCCGAATAGGGATTATTGGGCCAAAAAGTATAAATTACGTTACTTATATTTTTGGAATTATGGAATGTCAAGCGGCTTATGTTCCAATTGATGCGAATGCTCCTTTGTCTAGAAATATTTCAATTATTAATGATTGCGAATTAAAAGCAATTTTTGTGGAAAGTAATTCTGTAAAAACGTATACCTCTGCTTTTTCAAATAATATGAGATATGAAGTGATTGATTTTAATAATGAATATTCTTTTATTTTATTTAAAAATAATACACAATTACATCAACAAAATTTAGCGTATATATTATATACATCCGGGTCTACTGGTACTCCTAAAGGAGTTATGCATACACATCAAAGTGCTTGGGCTTTTATAAATTGGAGTATAAAAAAATTTAAACCTAATTTTAAAGATAAGTTTTCGTCACAAGCTCCATTTCATTTCGACCTTTCTATATTTGATATTTTTGTGCCACTAAGCGTAGGCGCAACTTTAGTTTTGTTTGATGATCAAACAACACATAACCCATTATTGCTTTCCGCTGAACTTTCCAAAAAACAAATTAGTTATTTGTATGCAACACCAACAGCATTAACGTATCTTAATAGTTATGGTAAACTTTATAAACATTCGTTCTCACATTTAAAAAACATAATGTTTGCTGGCGAGGTTTTTCCTATTAACGACTTACGTTCTATAAAGACAAATTTGCCTCATGTAACATTTTATAATTTATATGGGCCAACAGAAACTAATGTTTGTACTTATTTTAAAATACCAAGCAAAATTGCTAAAAAACAATTGAATCCGTTTCCTATTGGAAAAGCATGTTCTTTTGCTAAAGTGAAAATTAAAGAAGTAAACAAGAAAAAAGGAGAATTATTAGTTTCTGGATCGTCCATTATGATTGGATATTGGAATGATAAGGTAAAAACAAAGTCAGCTATAGTTATAGATAGCGATTGCAATACTTGGTATCATACAGGAGATATTGTTTCACTAAATTCTATTGGTAATTATGAATATATTGGTAGAAAAGATAGAATGGTAAAGAGAAGGGGCTATCGCATTGAATTAAGTGAAATTGAAACAGCTTTGAATGGACATAAAGATGTTTTGCAGGTAGCTGTTTTATCTAATAGTATAAATAATCAATCAAATATTACAATTGTAGCACACGTTGTTTTGAAGAGCAGAAGCCAACTTACGGAGCTTGAATTATATAAATATTGCCAACAAGTTTTAATTGATTACATGTTACCCGATTTATTTAAGTTTCATAAAAAATTACCTATCACTTCAACTCATAAAATAGATTATAAAACATTATCTTCGTTATATGAATAGTCAAACCCATTCTAATAGTCAACATAGTAATGATATAGTTGCTTTTGCCCAACAAGAGTTAAATGCTAATATTTTGGAGCGCGACAAAAATCAAGTTTTTGGAAAAGAAGAGTGGTTGAAATGTGGAGATGCTAAATTACATGGGACTAGTATTTCTGAAAGCTATGGAGGATTAGGGCTTAATGCTTTGCAAACTGCTGAAACATTAGAAGCTTTGGGTTATGGATGCGAAGATGGGGGGTTGATATTTTCTTTATCGGCTCAATTACTAGCATGTACTATACCAATCTTTATACATGGTTCAGAAGAACAAAAAAAGAAGTATTTGCCTCTATTGGCTTCTGGAAAAATAATTGCAGCCAATGCAATTACTGAAAAAAAATCAGGCTCAAATATTTTTTCTATGCAAACCGCAGCTAACAAATCTAGTTCTGGGTTTAGGATTAACGGACAAAAATCATATATTTCTAATGCTCCAAATGCAGATATTATTTTACTTTATGCTGCTACAGATTTAGATAAAGGTTTTCACGGCGGCATTTCAGCTTTTATTATTGATGATACTAAAAAATCAGGAATTCATATTTCAGAACCAATTGATAAAATGGGCTTGCGCACCTGCATGATGGGAAATGTTGAATTTGAAAATGTAGAAATTTCAGAATCTCAAATTTTAGGAAAAATAGGTGCAGGGGCTATGATTTTTTCAGAGTCAATGAACTGGGAGCGCATATTATTAAGCGCAGTGCATGTTGGAACAATGAAGCGCATCTTAGAAAAAAGTGTTTCTTATATTAACAAAAGAAGTATTGATAATGATACAATTGCTAAATACCAAACAAATAGCCATAAAGTTGCAGAAATGCATACGCTAATAGAAACATCAAGGCTTTTAGTACACAAGGCATCTAGCGAACTTGATAATAAAGTCGCTTCAGTTTCATTAACTGCATCAACTACAAAATTATATGTGAGCGAAGCACTTAATAAAGTGTGTGACTTAGCTCTGTTAATTTTTGCAGCAAATGGATATACTTCTGAATCGTCGATTGAGCGATACAAAAGAGATGCCGTTGCAGCATTAACGTATTCGGGAACAAATGATATTCAAAAAAACATTATAGCTAAATGGTTGGGAGTATAAGATAGTTTTTGTAAGTAGAGTCAATTTAAAAACAATTTTAAAGTTAATTGGTTTATTAGTTAATACATAAAAATTTCAATATGAATCAGTTTGATGTGATAATTATAGGTGGTGGTCCAACAGGATCAACTGCAGCAAGTTTTTTGGCAGATAAGGGTTATCGTACGCTTGTTTTGGAAAAAGAACAATTTCCACGAGAACATGTTGGAGAGTCATTAATTCCTGCATCATATGATAGCCTTTTAAAGCTCGGAGTTATTGAAGATCTTGAAAAAATATCTCCTCGAAAACCTGGTGTAAATTTCATTGCAAATGATGGGAAAAGCCAATCTTTATGGTGTTTTAAAAATGTGGTTAATGATAAAAGTTATTTGTCATTTCATGTCAAGCGGTCTGAGTTCGATAAATTATTACTTGATAACAGTAAAAAGAAGGGCGCTAATGTAATGGAGCAACATACCGTGAAACATGTTAATTTAGAAAGAGAGGATGGAATAGTAGAGGTGAGAGCTACTGACGAAACTGGCGAAATTAAAGAATTTACAGCAAAATTTTTAATTGATGCTAGTGGGTTAAGCACTTTTTTAGGAAGTAAATTAGGAGTAAAAAAACCAGTTAAAGATTTGGATAGGGTTGCTTTATTTGCACATTGGTCTGGCGCACAGTATGACCATGTATTAAAAGAAGGAGCAATAAAAATTGTGTATTTAAATGGAGAGGAAAAAAAAGGTTGGATTTGGGTAATTCCGATTAGTAAAGATTGTTTAAGTATTGGAATAGTAATTAATAATAGTTTTTTAAAAGAAGAAAAAACAAAATACGCCGATAAAGAGGATTGGAAGTATGAATTATATATGAACGAAATAAAAAGTTCGGAAGCTGTAAGTAAATTGCTTGTAAACGCAAAAACTCAACATAAAGTTCAAATTCAAGGCGACTATTCTTATTTTTGTGAAACAAAATATGGTAATAATTTTGCCATGATAGGTGATGCAGGTGCCTTTTTAGATCCTATTTTTTCAAGTGGAATATTCGTTGGGATGCATAGCGCTATATTAGTAACAGAAGCTATTCACAGTAAATTTACTACAGGAGATACTAAATTAATGGATGATGCATATACAAGTATTAATGGAGCGGTAAAACTTTTAGAGAAATTTATTAAATTATTTTATAGCCCCGAAAATGTAAATTTTTCACAAATGGGTAACCCCGAAAAGTTATTACAATTTAAAGAGTCAGAGTCAATTTATACAATTTTTCATTTCTTATTGGCAGGAGATTTTTTTGCAAATTATGAAAAATATTCATTGTTTCTTGATACAATGAGAGACCCTAAAATGTTATCTAAGTTTAAAAATCTGATCAATCATTCAAAAGATTATACTGATAATGCTTCTTGTGGAGAAGACTTTGAAGAAATGTACGGTAAAATGACTTATGAAGTAGATTTTGATGCTAAAAATTTCAAATAACAATAACTATTTTTTTACAAAACCGAGTTTAGTATATCGTTTTCTCAGTCTATTTATTTTTAAATGAATTGGGGCAAAGTAAATAAACTTGTCTTTATAAATATCTATATAACCTTTAAGGATTGGAATAAAATAGTTTATTTTTAGTAGCAATTTTTTGAATCTATTTATTGTTTTGTATGAGTCATAACCAAATTCTTTTGCTAAATCTGAGCAAATAGCATCACATAATTGTATCTCTGATTCGCTTAGTTTCTCTTTCCAAACGTTTAACCTATCTCCATTAAGCTCTTTATCCAAATCAGAATACTTCTTTATAAACCGTTCTTTATATTCATCCTTAATATCATATTCATCTATTTTTATAGCCTGCTTATCTAGTGAGTTTGTTAGCTCCATATTTGATGAAACACCTAAAAAATTTTGTAAACGAAGTGCTACTTGATTATAGTTTAACACTAGGTCTTCATATTTAATTAATAGAACTTTATTAGGATTATTATTACAGAAATTAAAAATATCCTGATTATATAATGTCCATCGAGTGGCATTATAAGCCACATCAGGAGATTTTAAATAAATACTTTGCTTGCGAGATAAAATATTTGCGCGATGGTCTCGTACTATCCAAATAAATTTAGCGTTTGGAATAGCTACACTTATTTTATCGATGAATATAGAATAGGAAGGGTTTTTATCAATGAGAAGTTGTGCTTTGTTTTTATTAATTCCCTGTACTTTAAAATTTTTATAAATCAAAATACATAAATCAGTGTATGTTATTTCTTTTGAAATAGCTACCTGCTCAATAATTGATGCTTTTACTTCTTTTATGTTAAAATCCCATCCTACTAAAGGATGGGTTAAGGTATATAATTCTATTTCTTCAAAAACGAGTTGAATATCTGTTTCTGAAAAATGTGTTTTATGACGAAATTTATGTAAGAAAAAAACTAAAAAATTAGCTTCAGGCATACAATGTACATCTGCATATTTATTTAATAGTTTAGATAAAATGGTGGTTCCAGACCGTCCTATGCCAACTATAAAGTGCAGTTGTTTTTCCATTTAATTTTTTGCATTACTGATTTTATAATTATGATACACATGAAGTTCAGAAAATTTAAGCCATTCAAACACTTTTGCTTTAAGGTAGCTAATGCTTGATGTCGACAAGATATTGATTTTTTCAAATAAAGTAATATGAGTTTCACTGATATACTCAAACTCATATCCAATAGTTCCAGCTAAATAATCAATTTTTTTTATTTCGTACCCATTTAAATCTGTTTTCCAGGCATATACTCTTTCCGCATTAATTGGGACGCTTAAATCTTTTAACTTTTTAAGCATACGTTCATAGTTTCTCTCATCTTGCCTAATATTTTTTATTTTTTCTTTTATATCTTCCTGAAAATTAAATATATTTTCGGAGTAATGAAGTCCAAAGAAATCAAAAATAGATTTTATAGTTTTTTCTTTATGCAAGGCAATATCTTCATACTTTACAATATTTATATTAGCGCCATATTTTTGTTTGGCTTCAATTATTTTTCGCATAAACATTTTCCAAACATAAGCATGGTAAGAAATATCTTTTTTGAATACAGAAATTTTTCTGCTTTGCATATTTGATAAAACATATCCTCTGGGATCTCTTATTAGAGCTAATAATTTGGCGTCAGGAAAAATCTCCATCAGTTTTTGAATTTGAAGAGTATAGTATGGGTTTTTATCTACAATAACATTTATAGAATCACTCACTCCCTTTTGTCCAAATAAGCCT
Organism: Bacteroidia bacterium; assembly: GCA_046594225.1. Classification (GTDB taxonomy): domain Bacteria; phylum Bacteroidota; class Bacteroidia; order B-17B0; family Aurantibacillaceae; genus UBA4416. The sequence continues at coordinate 1,136 of JBKJPW010000174.1, read as the reverse complement.
AAATAGATAAGTTTAGTGAGCTGAGTATAGGTTATGTTTTGTCCGATTTCTAATGAATTAATCAAGGAATCGTTTGGAGGACCAATTAGTGGATTTTTTTTATAATTAAAAAAACGATTCACGTAATCTTTATAATCATCAATAAGTTCCTGACTTACACAGTCAATTTTTTTATACTTCTTATAAAAATGAATAAAATGATGAATCTCAGGAGTAGCTATACAATTTGGGTTTTGATTCAGCAAAACAACCAGTAAGGTTGTCCCACTTCTTCCAAGACCTATAATAAAATTAACATGTATACGATCAAGTTTATTTAAATCCATTATATAAGTTTAATTACTTTTTTCCTCTACCAATACTTATATTATATTTTACGCAATCCCAATATTCTTTAGTATAACTTACAAAAATTTCGGCTCCTGCTTCAATATCTTTCTTAGCTACAATAAAACATCTATTTTTTTCAATAACGTAATTGCAATTATTGTTTAAGCCTTTTACTTTTCCTAAACCAGCTGCATCATTTGCAAAACGAGCTTTATGTTGTGGGGTATTCCACGCATCGATACAGTTTTTTTTATTTATGAAAAATAAATAACCATCCTCGTCTCTTTCAACGCGTTTTTCATATTCTTTCCAATCAATAATTTCGCCTAAATATTCAATTACTTTTTCTCCTTTTTTAATTGGAGTTGTGGTAAATAAACCTTTACCTGAACCTGGTAGTTGTGATGTTTTTATAATTAATGCCATAGTTGGGTAAATATACTATTCTATTAGCATTATTAAAAAAACATTCGTATAAATAATTGTATGTTTATAAGAATTATTAATTTTAGTTGATGGGAAATCTAGAGACATTTATACACGTAGCTTGTGCCATGATTATAGTAATTAGTGTTGCACGTTTAATGGGCAACTTAATGACTTATATTAAGCAACCGAGGGTAGTAGGTGAAATGATTGCTGGCGTTCTATTAGGACCAACCCTTGTGGGTACGTTTTTTCCTGAATTATACTCGTATCTTTTTACTACAACACAGCCTTTTATATATGTATTAGGTAATATTGGATTGTCTTTTTATATGTTTTTGGTAGGTATGGATCTTGATCTTTCCAGTATTGAAAAGAAA
>JBKJPW010000100.1:0-30450 GCA_046594225.1 Bacteroidia bacterium | reverse complement strand
CCATCATTAACATAGGCTTCAAATGCTTTTTGCACTCGGCTGTTATTTTCATCCAAAATGTCTTTCGATTTACCAATGCTTTCGTCCACCATTACAAATCCTTGTAATATTTCTTTTGATACATTTAAGGCTAAAAGTGCTGTGAGTACTAGGTACATCATACCAATCATCTTTTGTCGGGGAGTTTCTTTTCCTGAGCTCATAGTAGTAGTTTTAGTATAGGTTAGTGATTTTGGTTAATCTTATAACTACGGATGAAAAAAAAGTAACAAGAGTTTATAAAAAATAGTTTTAGAATCCATTTATTTTATAGGCTTGCTTATCTTTGTTCAAACAAAAAATGTATGCAAGTATTTAAGTTTGGTGGCGCATCGGTTAAAGATGCAGAAGGCGTGAAAAATGTAGCAGAAGTATTAAAACAATTTCCTGATCAAAAAATAGCAGTAGTTATTTCTGCGATGGGAAAAACCACTAATTTATTAGAACGATTAGCTAAAGCTTATTTTTATAAAACAGAAAATGCCGAAGCTGTTTTAGAAGAAGTTAAAAAATATCATTTTGATATCTGTAACCATTTATTCTCTTCAAATTCCCATTCAATTTATACAGAACTTGAAAACACATTTGTTGAATTGTACTGGGCAATTGAAGATGAGCCAACACAGGGATTTGATTTTGAGTACGATCAGATTGTAAGCATAGGAGAAGTACTTTCTACTAAAATTGTTTCCGCTTACTTAAACGAAATACGATTACAAAATAAATGGATTGATGTAAGAGGTTTAATTCAAACGGATAATAGTTATAGAGAAGGAAAAGTAGATTTTGAATTAACTGAATCTTTAGTGAAAAGAGATTTAGAAAAAGTATTTGATTCCACTAACATCATTGTCACGCAAGGCTTTATTGGCGGAACGTCTGAAAATTTTACCACTACATTGGGACGTGAAGGCTCTGATTATACAGCTTCTATTTTAGCATACTGTTTAAACGCTAGTAATGTTACTATTTGGAAAGATGTGCCAGGTGTATTAAATGCCGACCCAAAATGGTTTTCGCATACTAAAAAAATAGATCAACTATCTTATCATGATGCCATTGAGTTAACCTATTATGGTGCAACGGTTATTCATCCCAAAACAATTAAACCACTTCAAAATAAAAACATACCCTTGTATGTAAAATCTTTTTTGAAACCTAAAGAAGAAGGAACGGTTATTAAAGATGGTGATAAACGATTAAATATTCCATCTTATATTTTTAAAATTGATCAGGTACTAATTTCTATTCAACCAAAAGATTTTTCGTTTATTGCCGAAGATAATTTAAGCGATATTTTTGACTTATTTTCAAAACATGGTGTCAAAATTAATTTGATGCAGTTATCAGCCATTAGTTTTTCGGTGTGTTGCGATAATAATGAAGAAAGAATTAAGGAGTTAGTAAAAGAATTGCAAACACAGTTTAAAGTATTATACAATTCAGGTTTAGAATTAATGACGGTGCGTTACTATACTCCAGAAACTATTGATGTTTTAACACTTAATAAAGTTATTTTGTTAGAACAGCGCAGTCGTTATACTGTTCAAATGGTAATGAAAAATGAAATTGCAGAATAAATTACATATATTTAATTAAACTTAATTCTTTTTTAATGGCATCAATTAACGAAAACGTAGGCGCCCCTCCGGGAACATTATTTTATAATGGAGAAGAGCGTACAGATAGGATTAAAATTACGTTGATTGAATATAATGAGTCTGAGTTTTTTGAGCAAGAATTCTATGACTTGTCAGATTGCCTTTCTCATGTGAAGCCAAACATGGTGAAATGGATTAATGTAGAAGGGCTTCATAAACCGGAGCTAGTAGAAAAAATCGGTAAGATTTATAATATCCATCCTTTAACTATGGAAGATATTGTACATGTTGATCAACGTCCTAAGTTTGAAGACTATGAACATTATGTAGTTGCTATCATGAAAATGATTAGTTACACTTCAGAAGTTATATCAGAGCAATTATCTATTATACTTTTAGAGAACACGGTATTGTCATTTCAAGAACCAAACAATGGCGATGCTTTTGATATTATCAGAAATAGGTTACGTCAGGGAAAAGGAAGAGTTAGAAAATTAGGCGCTGATTATTTAGCTTATGCTTTAATGGATGCTGTGGTGGATTGCTATTTTACGGCCATTGAAAAAATAGGAGATAAAATTGAAGAGATAGAAGAAGAAATTATTTCAGATTCTGATAAAAAATCACTATTACAGTTATATCACTTAAAACGCGAAATGATTTATTTGCGTAAGCAAGTTTGGCCTATGCGCGATATGATTAATAACATGGTGCGTTCCGAAACTAATTTAATTAATCCATCCAGCGATATTTATTTACGAGATTTAAGTGATCATGTTACCCGTATTATTGATACGGTTGAAACGTATCGCGATTTATTATCAGGTATCATGGATATTTATTTAAGCACCAACGCCAATAAAATGAATGAAGTGATGAAGGTGTTAACGATTATGTCTTCTATTTTTATTCCAGTTACTTTTATTGCTGGGGTATATGGAATGAACTTTGAAAATATGCCGGAACTTAAAACGCAAAATGGTTATTTTATAACTTGGGGAATTATGCTTTCTGTAATAATTGGTTTGATGATTTACTTTAAACGAAAAAAGTGGATGTAGCCAATTATTTTAAAAATGACTACTTTTGATATCCAAATGGATACAAAATAAGATTTGCATAAATTTTCAAAATATTTTCAATTATTTAAATCTGTTTTTTTAAATAGGGTTTTTTTCATAATCCTATTATTCGTTTATTTTCCTATTTATTCACAGTTTTATCAAATTCGCAATTTTAATGCTGAAGATGGCCTGCCAAGCCCTGAAGTATATGGGTTAATGCAAGATTCTAAAGGATACATGTGGTTTGCAACCGATATGGGAGTAAGTCGGTATAACGGGCATGAATTTGAAAATTTCAGTACAGAAAACGGATTACCCGACAATACAATCTTTGGTTTTTGCGAAGATTCTAAAGGCAGAATTTGGTTTCGTTCTTTTTCAGGAAAGCTTTCCTATTTTTTGAACGATAGTGTTCATACATTGCCATGCAACTCCACACTTGAAAACGAGGTCAGAAAAAGAACCATAGTGATGGTATCTATCTATGTAGATGCGGGAGATACAATATGGGTTGGAACTTCAAATAAAATAGTTTTAAAAATTGCTCCGGGTTGGCAGGATAAACATGTTTCGTGGCTAACAATCCCTGAGAACGGTGGTTATATTTTTTTGGTGGACAACAAAGAACTTATATTTGGCGGCTACGAAAAAGAGGCACATTATATAACGGTATATTCTAGCCAGATTAAAAAATTAAACCAGATTGAAACCAAAGTACAATCTGCATTGAGGTATTCTGCAACACGATTAAAAGATGGGTCTTTCCTGGCATCCGTCAATAATATTATTTTAAAGTTTACTAAGGATGGCACCTTAAGTAGAAATGAACAAAAATCTACAATTATCTCATTACTGGAAGATAATGATGGTAGGGTTATTTCAGCATCCTATGATGGGGTTTGCCTTCATGACGCTTATAATCTGGATAAGTATGAAGTAATCCCCGGTTTTTCAGACAAAATATTTACGGGTGTGGTTATAGATAAGGAAAACTCTTTATGGTTATCTACCGAAGGCCATGGTGTATTTTATATTCCTTTTCGGAACGGCCGTTATTATACAAGCGAACACGGATTAATGCAAAGTAAGATATCTTGCATAGCTGAAAAAAATGGCAGTATTATTACCGGGCATTTGAATGGAACTGCCAGCATTATCCAGAAGAACCAAATAAAAACCATTAGTTTTTATTCCAGAAATAGTATCAACGTTTCTAATAACCGTATTAATTGTATTTATGTACATGATAATTCAGGAACATATATTGGTAATAATCTAAGTACATTTTATCTTCACGATAATCTGAAAGATTACAAAGCGTATCCGTTGAATGGCGTTAAGAAAATAATTAGGAGTAAAGGTAATATGGTTTGGGTATTAGCGGCCAGACGCATAATCCGAGCGGATATTTCACGAGGTTTTAAAAAAGAAAAGGATGTGATTTTTAATCAGTACATAGATGATATTTGTGAAGACAGTAAAGGTACACTTTGGATAGCAGCTATGAATGGTTTGTGGAATTACAAAAATGATACGCTGCATTATTTGGGCGAGAATAACAAATTATTATCATCACGCATCATAAATATTTTGGAAGATAAGCAAGGTAATCTATGGATGGCTACCAGAGGAAGAGGCGTTATTTTAAAAAAGCATGCAATCTTTTATAATATAAGACAAACAGATGGTCTTGCTAGTAATATGTGCCGCAATATGCTGATTGATAAAAACGATATTGTTTGGGTTGGCAGTAATAATGGTTTAAGTAAAATAACACTTAAAAAAACAATTGCTGTAGGCTTCGATGTCAATGTATATTCTAGAAAACAAGGATTATTATCTAATGAAGTTAATTTTATTGTAAGTAGAGGCCATGAACTTTTATTAGCACATAATAACGGAATTTCCATCATGGATCCAAGGTTATTAAAAAACAATACGGTACCACCTCCCATATACATTAGTCACGCAGATATTAATAATACGATTTATAAGAACGATTCTTTAAAACTAAATTACAGTGAGAATTACTTGAAGATATATTACATTGGGTTATCCTATAAAGATCCGGGGTCAGTAGAATACAAATATAAAATGGAAGGACTTGACACAAGCTGGGTATACACATCATATACATCTGCACAGTTTCAAACCTTAAATCCCGGACACTATAAATTTATAGTTTATGCAAAAAACAATGATGGTTATTGGAGCACTCATCCTGCTGTTTTATACATCTCCGTTTTTCCGGCTTGGTGGCAGACATGGTTATTCAGAATCTTTATATGCTTGCTGTTTATCGGAATCATTTTTTTAATTGTAAAGAAACGTTTGGATAAAATAAGAAAACGCGAGCAGGAAAAAACAGATCTGCAGAATAAGATTGCGAATACGGAGTTAAAAGCCCTTCGTGCACAAATGAACCCACATTTTATTTTTAATGCGATTAATTCTGTTCAGTATTTTATGACAAGTAACGACCCCGAATCTTCTCAAAAATATCTTTCCAAATTCGCTAAGTTGATCCGTTATGTTATGGATAATTCAAAGCCTTCATCTATTCCTTTAGAAAAGGAGTTGGATGCACTGAAATTATACATTGATTTGGAAGCCTTACGTTTTGAAAATCGTTTTGAGTATGATATTAGGGTTGATAAAGAAATTGATATTAGTTTTGTGCAGATACCATCTATGCTTATTCAGCCTTATGTGGAGAATGCAATTTGGCATGGATTGATGCACAAAAAAGGCAGTGGAAAATTAAGCATTGATATTAAAATGCAAGATGCTATCCTCACTTGTATCATTGAAGATAACGGTATTGGCAGAGAAAAATCTAAAGAAATCCGGGCCACAGCATCTACCACATATCACAAATCATTTGGAATGTCTGTTACAAAAGAAAGACTAGAAATTATAAGCCGTTTAAACAATATCAATCCAAAAATCAACGTTATTGATCTTTATGAAAATGGTCTAGCAACCGGAACAAGAGTAGAAATTAGTATCCCTTCATTTTAAATTTTTATAATTAACTATAGTTCGATGATAAAAGCAATAATAGTAGATGATGAAGAAAAAGGCAGGCTGACCTTACAAAATTTAATTATTAAAAATTGTCCGGACGTAGAGTTGATCGAATTATGTGGTTCTGTGGATCATGCTGTGGAATCTATTAATAAATGCGAAACCGACCTTGTGTTTTTAGATATTGAAATGCCATTTCAAAATGGCTTTGCCTTGATCGAAAAATTTAATAAACCAAATTTTGATGTCATCTTTACCACGGCATATGATCATTACGCCATTAAAGCTATTAAATATAGTGCTATAGATTATTTGCTAAAGCCTATTGATGTGGAAGAATTAAAGATAGCGGTAAATAAAATACTGCAAAAAAACAAAAGTTCGGTTTCTGCATTCCCTGATTTTGAACTATTGTTGTCTAATATGAAATCAAAAGGCACTTCTGCAAAAATAGCAGTTCCAACATTTGAGGGTTTGCAGATGATTAATTCTACAGAAATCATAAAATGTACAGCACATGAAAGCTATACAGAAATAGTGTTGAGTTCAGGCAAAAAGATAATGGTCTCCAGAATTCTAAAAGAATACGAAGACCTGCTTTCAGATTTTAATTTTTTCAGGGTACACAACTCTTGTTTAGTTAACCTTACTCATGTAAATAAATATGTGAAAGGTGATGGAGGTTATGTAGTAATGAGCGACGGAGAGAGCGTAGAGGTTTCCCGAAGAAAAAAGAACGAATTATTGAGTAAGCTTTCTTGCATTCAAATTTAGTCTGCCGGCTATTTCCATAATCTACCATTTATTGCCAAAAAGTAGCCGTGTATTGGTTGGTGTTATCTGTTTTTTTGTAAAATGATTTTATTTGTGGTATAACTATTTATTAACCACTAAAAATTTATTTCATGAAGAAAAATTTAATGATGCTGCTAGTTACATTTTGCATCTCAATCTGCGCTAAAGCAGGGACCGGCACTGGATCTCCTGTGACAATCAATGTAGTCAATAATTCTGTATTTACTTGTAATTATACCGTAACTGTGCGGGTAGACCAGCAGCCCAGTTCAGGAATGAAAGGAGGAACTACTTTTGTTCAATCGTTCAACATTTTGCAAGGTAATAATCACAATTATGTGTTTACGCCTTCAACCGGCTACTATATTAATGTTAATTCGTTGTCATTTATTGTAAAAACCGCAAGTTATACGTTCACCTATGGACCAAGTCAAACTTCAGGACCTGTAGCGGCAGCAGGTAATTGCTTTAATCCTACATACGCAACCATTTGGACCCCTTTAGGTTTAAATAACTTTGAGGTAAGAGCTGATGTAGCTACAGGTGGCGGTTCGCATCGTGTTGGAAGTGTTACAAGTATTACAGACAGCGAAACGAGTGTTCTTAGGGATGTTCAGGTGTATCCAAATCCTGCAGGTAAGCAGGCAGAACTTTCAGTAAAGTTGGAAGAGATATCTAACATACAGGTTGGAATTTATAATTTAACAGGAGTTCTAATTGCTGATAGTCGATATGAAAATCAGGAAGGTTTTGTTTTGTTGCCATTAGATCTTAAAGATTTTCCTTCCGGAATGTATTTTGTGAATGTTTGGGTAAATGGTAAGGTTACTACTCTCAAATTGGTTAAGGAATAAATTATATTAACAGTTAATTCATCTATTTAGCCTAATTTAAAACCCCTTCATACTAATAGATGAAGGGGTTTTAAATTTAAGTAATTGGATTTTACATTTTAATGGCAGAACATTTATTTTAAAACACAGAACCAAGTATTCTTTTAATTGACCATTTATTGGTAAAAAACAACCGTGTATTGGTTGGCGCTTTAAAATGCCTGAAAATATATTTTCATTTGCACCATATTAACCAATTTATTAACCACTAAAATTTATTTATGAAAAGAAAATTTTTAAAACACTTTTGTGGAGTTATCGCCATAGCGGTAACTTCGCTGAGCTTTGCTCAAAGTCCACAACTCCAAAACTGGAGTATTCCTGTTAACTCAGTGAACTTTACAACTGGCGCACCTGTTACATCGTTGTTGCCAAGTTCCAGTGCTGCAGGAGGATATTATAATCCATTAGGGGAAAATCAAATATCTGTAGCCTCCAATAGTATGCATGATTCTAACGGTAACCTACTTTTTTTTGTAACTCAAGATTTATCAGATGGTTATCTTAAAGTATTTGACAAAAATTCTAATTTGGTCGGAAACGGCATTCTGAAATTCAATTATACTTACACGGTTTTAGTTGGATCGGGGACAGGAACTCCCACGCCAACTACTACGTTAGGATACACGTTTAATAGTTGGGCTGAAGAGATCAGTATTGTACCCGTTCCGGGTAATTGCAATCAGTTTTATATTGTTGCAGGTTTTCAGGACGAACATAATTTAGTAGGTGCTATAGCCTATCAACCGGTTTATGCAAAAATTGATTTAAGCATAGGTGTTAACGGACAAGTTATTCCCGTTACAGGAACATCTAATTTAAAAGCTTTTGGAAGTCTTGCTGGTATGCCGGCAGGTGCTTTTCAGCCCTATGCACCACATCATAAGCATAGATTTGGAATAGCTACTACTCCATACCGATCTGAAGCTGCTAACAAAAATTATTTTTTATATATTTATTCAGCTTACGGCTCTTCTTCTTCAACATCTCACGGTTTTTATAAATACCAAATTAGCTCAACAGGCATTAGCTTTTTAGCGCTTGAATCGCCTGTAATAACTTATAGTTCGGGTGGTCATAATGATTATTATTCTGAAATGGAACTTGTTAAATTACCAACTGGAAATTATAGGATGGCTAAAGTGATTCAAAATAGCAATATTTACTGCTGTGATTTGAACTATATAACCGGCGCAATTATTACAGGAACAGAAAAAACGATCAACCTTCCAGTAGGAAGATCTATTGAAGGTTTGGAGTTTTCGCCAAATGGAAATATTTTATACTACACCTATCATGGCGCAGTTAATAAAATAGCTGCTCTTCAAAACATGTCTTTAGCTACACCTACTCAAATTGATTTATTAACAGGGAACTATGGTTTTATTGAAATGGCTTATGATGGCAAAATGTACTTTAGTGCAGCCGATCATTTGATCTCCAAAGTTGGTCCCGATATTTTACCAGGTGGTTCATGGAACTTAAGTGCTGCAACATTAAATCCTGATCTTTTTAGTCAATACTCTTATTTGTTACCTGATCAACTTGACGGAAATGTTTATTATAAAACAAGCCCTAAGATTACAGGAAATACAAATCCGTGTATGTCGTCCGCCTCTTATATTTATACACTTGGAGGCTCTTACGATCCAACTGTTAATTATACTTGGACAATTACTGGAGGCACTCCTTCTACTTATTATGGAACAAGTCAAACATTGGCTATAACCTGGACGGCAAGTGTTGGATCCATTTCTGTGCAAGTGGATTGTTCTATACCAACTGTATTATCAATAGTTACAATTCCATCTGCATTAAATCCTGATTTTACTTTATCCGGCTCAACTATTGCTGGTAATTTAACGGACTATCGCATTACTGCAACACCGGTAATGACCCCACCTGCTTTCTGGTGGGAAGTTTCTGAAATTGATTATACGTCGGGAGCAGTTGTAGCAGGAAATACTGTTACAAATAATCAAACCTGGTGGTATGCACCTTTTATTGCAAGTAATGGCTTTCCAGGATATGATTACAGTGCTGCGACAGCTCCTTTAGCAACAGGATATAGCACAACTGCACCATACGCTTCACCGCCATATTCTTCTACTAGTGTACCAGTAATGAATCCAGGTAAATTTAAATTAGGTAAAAAATATAGAATTACAAGAGCTGTATGGGGGCCTTGCACAGCATGGACTAGTATATCTAAAACTATATATTTGAATTCAGGGGCAACAAAAAGAAATAGCGATCCGTTTGTAGTTGAAGATGATTCATATGCCCCTCCAATGCCAAGTGAATTAGGAACAGCGACAACTCTTGCAAATACCACAGCCGTGGCAGTTGTAAGTATTAAAGTTTTTCCAAACCCTAACAACGGATCTTTTGTTGTGATGTCATCGGATAAAAAATTAAAAGAAGTGTTTATATATGATGTAGCAGGTAAATTAGTCTATAGTAAACAAAATATTCAGGAGGAAAATTTGAATGTTGATATTTCACATATCGCTAATGGATTTTATTACGTGAAGGTAATAACTAATGGAAACAGTTACTTGCAGAAGATTATAAAAGAATAGTCTGTAAAAATAAAAAGCCTCTTACAATTTTTGTAAGAGGCTTTTTTATTAACTCAGATTATAATATACACGTAATCCAACCCCATGTTGCAATTTAAAACTAGGCGTGTAACCCAAGCCAATTCTATCATAGGAAGGGGTGTATAATAATTGTACCGTATATTTTGGATTGATAGTTAAATGAAAGCCTATTCCTCCAAAAGCACCAACGCCTGCGCCTATTAAGTATTTAGCACTATAGTAATTATAGGGAGGCTGATTATAAGCAGTCATTAAATCAATGGTGAAATTATTTGCTCCACCATTTTCGTCACTATTTAAAAAAGCTTGATTTTTTTGAGCTTTTGCTAATGTTACATTTAGTCCGCCCTCAATCATTAAATTTAATTTTTCATTTTTTCCAATGATACGTTGGTATCCTAACTGAAACATTAAACGTTGTTCTGCGCCTGTAATTGTAAATTGAGTAACTTTTGCTTGACCTTGAAGCCCGTTAGAAGGAGCACTTGAAGCAATGGTAAATTTTCCGTTCACAATTAATTTACTAGCATTGATGTTTAATGTAATGCCCGCTTTTTTATTTATTTGGTAACGCATATTTAGTCCAACTAAATAAGTGGTGGTATATTTTAAATTAATTGGCATATCTGTTTCTCGAAAATACCAATCGGTATGACCAACATTTAATAACTGAGCAATTAAATCGTTTCCTCCATAACCCCCACCATATACATTAACTATTTGATTGTATAAAATGCTATTGGAAAAAGTATTACGCTGTCCATTTTCATCAAAACCATAACCATCATAAATATAAGCGGTACTTCTGTTAGCCCAATAAGCACCAATATATACTCCCAGATGAAATCCTTTACTAGGAATGTAAGTTGATTGTTGTGTAGAACTATCCTCAATGCTTGGCTCATATTCTTGAGCCTTGCTAGTTAATGTTGCAAGACAAAAAGTGGCTAATAATATATATGATGTTTTAGATAAAAATTTCACGTTCAAAAATAAGCTTAATTAATTCATAAAAAAAGGATTCATATAGTATGAACCCTATTTTTTAAATGTTTAACTATATGATTAGTTCATCGATTTTTCAATAGCTAACATTAATTGTTTACGAGCTAAAAATATTCTACTCTTAATAGTACCTAATGGTAATTGCATTTCTTGTGCAATTTCTTCATATTTAAATCCGCTATAATATCTTGTAAATGGTATTTTATATTGATCTTCTAAATTTTCAATTTTATTTAAAATATCTTTTGTTGCTAATCTTGATTCAGTGATGTCTTGATGATTATTTTTGAATGCTCGATTCATTGCTAAATCAGCATTGGTTTGAATAATCTGTCTTGTTTTTACAGCTCGTCTATATGAGTTGATGAACGTATTTTTCATAATAGTAAATAACCAAGCTTTTAAATTCGTACTATCTTCAAATTTTTCGCGATAAGTAATTGCTTTTACATAAGTGTCTTGTAACAAATCCAAAGCATCATCATTGTTATGAGTTAAGCTTAATGCAAAGTTTTTTAAGGATTGTTTTTCGTTTAAAATGCGGGTGTTAAATTCAATAGCAGTCATGATTTTGTATTTTAAAATGTTTAACCTTATTTTATATTCATTAAACAAATATATATAATGTTTAATTAAAATTTGATAATGTTAAACAAAATAAATCACTTATAGATATAAGTATTTGATTATTAGATAGATAAAATTTTAAATATTTATCTTAATTTAAAATTTTCACATAATTTTTGAGCAAACTCTGCAATAAATGTTTGAGGAAGCATATAATTTTTGCTCTAAAATACCGTTGTTAGATAAAACTACAGGTATTAATAAATTGTGAATAGATAGAAGACTAGCTTTCATGCTCAACCTTAGTATTTAGTTAACTTCGAGGAAAATTATACAAATATGTTGCAAGAACTAAGTGAACAAGAAGAATTAAGAAGAGAAAAATTAGCCGAACTAAAAAAATTAGGCATTGATCCATATCCCGCAGAGGAATTTAAAATAAATGTGACTGCCCATGATATTAAAGAAAATTATGAGCGTGATAAATTAAATTATAAAGATATTAGTATTGCTGGTCGTATCATGAGTGTGCGTGATATGGGTAAGGCTGCTTTTGCTGTTATTCAAGATAGTACAGAACGCATTCAAATTTATGTACGCCGTGATGATATTTGTCCGAATGAAGAGGATAAAGTTTTATACGATGTTGTTTGGAAAAAATTAATCGACCTGGGCGATATCATTGGCGTTCAAGGTTATGTATTTACAACTAAAACTGGCGAAACATCTATTCATGTTACTTCTTTTAAATTGTTAAGTAAATCTTTAAAACCATTACCAGTTGTAAAAACTGATGCTGATGGAAATGCATTTGATGAAGTATCGGATCCTGAATTTCGTTACCGCCAGCGTTATGTAGATTTAATTATTAATCCAAAAGTTAAAAAAACATTTGAGCAACGTACTAAAATCATTTCGTCTATTCGTAATTTTTTAAACGATAATGGCGCATTAGAAGTTGATACGCCTGTATTACAATCTATACCTGGTGGTGCAGCGGCGCGGCCGTTTTTAACACATCATAATGCGTTGGATATTCCTTTGTATTTACGTATAGCAAACGAATTATATTTAAAACGTTTAATCGTTGGAGGTTTTGATTGGGTTTATGAATTCAGTCGAAATTTCCGTAACGAAGGAATGGATAGAACTCATAATCCAGAATTTACAGTATTAGAATTTTACGTAGCATACAGAGATTATTTCTGGATGATGAATACCACAGAAAAATTATTAGAAAAAATTGCACTAGACCTTCACGGAACAACTGAATTAACAGTTGGTGATAAAACCATTAATTTTGCACCACCATTTAAACGTATTACAATTATGGATGCCATTAAAGAAAATACAGGCATCGACGTAAGTAAAATGGATGAAACTGAGTTAAGAGCAGTATGCAAAACGTTGCATTTAGATATAGATGAAACAATGGGTAAAGCTAAATTAATTGATACGTTGTTTGGGGAAAAATGCGAAGGGAATTATATTCAACCTACCTTCATTACCGATTATCCTGTGGAGATGAGTCCTTTAACTAAAAAACACAGAACCGAAGAAGGATTAGTAGAACGTTTTGAGTTAATGATTAACGGAAAAGAAATCGCTAATGCGTACTCTGAGTTAAACGACCCAATTGATCAACGTGAACGTTTTGAAGAGCAAGTGAAATTAATGGAACGTGGTGATGATGAAGCGATGTTTATTGATTATGATTTTTTACGTGCATTAGAGTATGGCATGCCACCAACAGCAGGTATTGGTTTTGGAATAGATCGTTTATGTATGTTATTAACTAATCAACCATCAATACAAGATGTATTATTGTTTCCTCAAATGCGTCCTGAGCGTAAGTTAGAGGAAGAAGAAACACATTCATAGCGCTTAATAAAACACGAATTAAATGCACCTAGAACTAAAAAATAGAACAGCCGAAAATATATAAAATTAAATTATGCGTCAAATCATTTATTATAGTTTGCTAATCATGGCTTTAGGATTTTTTTCGTGTGAAGAACATCCTAAAGTTGTAGAACAAAAAAAGCCACGGATATTTCCTGAATACAATCAGGCTTTAGATGAAATTATACGCAGTAAAGAAGGTGTTATTAGAGGCGTTGATTTAAATAGTGCCGCGCTATTAATTACTAAAACCGAAACTAAAGAGCCATCAGAAGTAGATCATGATTATTTGTATTTTGAATACACAATTGATAGCATTACCAATTATTCGGTAGCGTATAATTTGCAAAAGGATAGCTTGGATGAAGTAGAAGTGCAAATTAATTGTAGCGATTTGGATTTAAGTTCTCATTTATTTAACGATTTAAAAACCTATTACGAAAAAAAATTACCTAACCCAACGGAAGATAAAGGCTTTGTGGTTTATAATTGCTTTGAAGGACAACGTAAACCCTTTGTGGTTTCTTTAACCGATAATAGTACACCAAATATGGGTATTATTAATTTGGTTATTTATAAGGATAAGTAAGAAATTAGATTTTATAGACTAAGTATAGTATTAGCTTTCATATGTAAGATTTTTGAAATCATATTATGTGAAAAATTTGGCTATCTTAATTAATTAAAAGACATTACGCAGCGTAAACATATAGTATGTTTATTACTTTAAAAATTAAAAAACATGAAAAAAATTATTGTATGCGGAGCTTTCGCTCTAGGTAGTATTTTTTTGGCAGTATCGTGTCAAAAAACTAAGATGGATCCTACACACACTACGAATTCATCTGAATCTTTTGATTTCAGGACTGACTCGAAATTTAATGAATTGTATCAGACCGAAAAAGCAGAACAAACTCTCCAATTAAGAATTGACAATTCAAAAATAATTGAAATTGCAAACATTCAAGACGAAGAAATTAGAAAACTTGCGATTGGAACACTAACGAATGATGAGAAAATTGATTTTTGGGATTATGTTGTGGAATATCATATTAATAATGATAACTATACCTTTTTGCAAAAAAATTTATTGAATGCTTTAAAGAATGCGACAATAAAGCATGCATTTTTTAATAATGATAATTTGCAAACTGTATTTAATACAGTTTATATTCCTTTGATAAAAGAGCAATTAAATAATGCAGGTATTTCAGATGCAAAAATTTCAGCAGCATTTGCTGATGGTCGCCTTGTATATGAAGAGCCTTCTGTTCAAAAGCCTGGACCTTCAAAATTAAATTGTGACTGCAAGGCATCTACTGTATTTACTATGTGTAGTAATTGCAAATCAACGGACAATTGTACAACAAAAAGTGGTTGTGGGTTTTTATTTCAGTATGATTGTGATGGGTTATGTCCTAAATATTTACCAACAAGTGCAGGGTCATAATATCATGAATAAAAAGATGTTAAATTACGGCAAAAGCGTTTTTATAGGAATAATAATTGCTTTTGCTGTAATTTCATTATATATATTAACTGATTATATATATTTTGATAATCAAATATTGCTATCTGATTATATTGATACAATTAAGTTGTACGTTGTATCTCTAAGTATAGTTTTTTATCTAATTTTGCTTTACTTTTTTTATAGAAAGTTAAAAACGAAAAATATTTTAAATTTTGTTTTATTGTTTTCTCCGTATTTATTAGCTCTTTTAAGTACAATGTTGCTTGCCAAGAATGTACCTAGAACAGTTGACCTTTTATATTTGATTACTGGAATAGTAATTGTTTTTCAAACATTCAAAGAGAAATCTTTCTTTAGTAAGAAGAAGTATTTTGTTTTAATATTTTTTGTTTTTGTTTTATCTACCTATCCATATGTTTATGAAAACATAAACTATAATTTCCGCAAAAATAAAACAGAAATTATTCAAGTTGCCAATGAATTTAATTTCACATTGATTGATACAAATGGCATTAGATATAAACTTTCGGATTTTAAATCAAATACTGTTTGTGTGGATATGTGGTCGAGCACTTGTGGAGGCTGTATAAGATCAATGCCCGATTTTGAAAAATTAAGTTCGCATTTCAATAATACCTCTGATTATAAAATTATTTCATTGTTCTGCCCCATGAAAGAACATGAGACTTATGAATGGTTTAAAAATTATATAAGAGAAGATTTTAAATATAATATTACTTATTATTATATAAATAAAGAAGATTTTAAAAAACTTGGAATTTATCAGTTCCCACAGTTTTTATTACTAAATAAAAATAATTGTATCGTTTATCGCGGTTTAGTTACGTATAATGAGTCAACTTATGATAATATTTATGAAAAATTGGAAAAAATTAATTCAGATGAATAAATTAATTACAGCTTTAGTTTTTGGTTTTTTGGCAATAATGGTTAGTTGTAATATTCAAAACACAAATGATCAAACAATTGTGGGCGAACAAAAAAAATCTAAAATAGCCTTTGCTAATAATACAATCAATATCGGTAAGTTTAAATCTGGCTCAAAGGAGGATGTGATTTTTTATGCTCGAAATATGTCAGATACCCCACTAATTATTGACACTCTTCAAGCAAGTTGCTCGTGCACAATTGGGTCTTTTTCTAAAAAGCCAATATTAAAAAATGATTCTAGTAAAATAGTTGTCACATTCAACCCTAAGACCGGAGTATATGGTTACTTTAAAAAAAGTGTTGTAGTTTCAGCAAATACTAAACCAACATTTTCTGTTTTAACTATAGAAGGAGAAATAGTGCCTTGATTTTATTGCATTCTAATACTGATACATCAATTTCACAATTCTTAAACTCTTACTATTAGGATCTCTAATAATGTAAGAGTTTACTTTTTTGTTAACATCTGTTATATAGCTTATCTCTTTTAATAGTTGACCGTTTTTAAATTGCTTTTCGGTTAGTAAACAATCATTAGCATCATATTCATAAGTGCGAATTTGTTGCAAATCGCCATTGCTATTGCTTTTGTAAGATGCTTTAGTTAGTTGCCCTTTGGCATTGTATTCAAAATTACTATTTTGTGTAATCCAAGCCACTGTATATTGCTCGTTAATTGATATTGGCTGTTTGGCATCATTCAACGTGTAAATTATTTCTTTATAAGGCCTGCCTTCATCATTCATACAGGTTTTTTTATATTGATTTTTTCCTGTGCTTTGGTATTTAAATGTTTCTTCACTGATAATGAATTGCCCACCTAATTTAAACTCTGTTTTATTTTCAGACACATTGGTTTCTTTGCAGCGTTTTTCTTTTTCTACTTTTCCTTCAACAGAATAATCATAGTAATTGCTTTCGTAATAGGAGCCATCGTTATAACGTTTAAGTTTTAATAAACTAGATTCATTATACAAATAGTTTGTAGAAACTGTATCATATACATATTCGTTTTTAGTATATGAATGGCCATTACTTATTTTCCTTCCTCGTCTATAAACGGGCTCTGAATGATATTCCTTTTGAATGACTTTTACAATAGAAGTATTGTAAAAACGAGTTAATAATCCGTTAGTGTTAAATTCATAGTAAGTCAATAAGCCTTTATCTTCTGCTATTTGCAAATCTTTTTTATCTATAATATCAAAAGTAATCGACTTTATTTTTTGAGATTTGATATATTCTGTATTAAATGGCAATTGATTTTCAAAGGCTGTTTCAGCAGTTGGAATCAATGATTGGGATATTAGTGATGAGTTATAAGTTATAAGAGATAAGACGTAAAATACAATTAGTATTTTAAACTTTTCATTCCATTTGTTATGTAGTACGTTCCTCAATTTGTTTTAGTGCTTCTTCAATCAGTTCAGTTGGTAATAAACAGTTGTTGTTTTTGCAAACATAAATTAATGTTTGATCTTCAACATATCTGTTTTTTAGCAATGGTAAATCTGATTTTTTATCGCTTAAAGCAAATATCACATTTGGAGGGCTTTGTTTATATAGTGCCAGCAAGTTTTCATTAACACTTTTACCAACAATTACTACCTCAGTTTGAGGCTTCAATTTTTGAAGTAATAAGTTTGCCCAATTGCTATAACCTGGGCCATAATTTTCAATTTCTTTAATTACTGATTTTAAAAGTCTTTCAGAGATTTGACGATAGTTTATTTCATCAAAATAAATTGATAATGCATGCAAATTAATGGCCATTTGTGAACTGGAGGCGGGAATCACATTATCGCTCCATTCAGCTTTACGAACCACTAATTTCTCTTGAGAAGCATCTGTAAAGAAGAAAGTATGTTGTTTGCCATCGTAAAAATAAGCAATGGCGTAATCTGTCAAATCTTTAGCTTTTAATAACCAAGTTTCCTCAGATGTAATAATATATATAGATAAAAATGCATCAATCACAAAGGCGTAGTCTTCTAAAAATCCAGAAATGGATGTGTTATTATTGACTACTCTTAATAATTGCCCATTTTCTTTCAAATAATTTTTCGCCAAATAATTAGCATTGGCTAAGGCTAAGGTTTTAAAACTAGGTTCTTCAAAAACTAAATAAGCATCTGCCAACGCTCTACACATTAAGCCATTCCAAGATGCTAAGACCTTATTATCTAATCCTGGTTTTACTCTTTTTTCCCTAACTTTTAGTAAAAGAGTTTTACAAGAAGCTATTTTTTGTTGAAGTTCAGTATCAGAAATAGAATATTTTAAAGCAATTACAGACGCTTCAGTATCTCTCATCAATACATAATTTTCGTCTTCCCAATAACCAACTTCATTCACGCAATAGTAATCTGAAAATATGTTAAAATCATCTTTCAATAAATGCTGTAATTCCTCTTTTTTCCAAACATAGTATTTTCCTTCTACACCTTCGCTATCCGCATCTAATGCTGAATAAAAACCAAACTCAGGGTTAGTTAATTCGCGTTTTACAAAATCAATAGTTTCATAAACGACTTGTTTATAAAGTTCATTATTATTTTGTTTATAAGCTTGACTGTATAAACTAATTAACTGCGCATTGTCGTATAACATTTTTTCGAAGTGAGGAACTTTCCACAATACATCAGTACTATATCTAGCAAAACCTCCATCCAGTTGATCATAAATGCCACCCCAAGCCATTTTGGTTAAAGTTAAATCTAAATGTTTTTTTACTTGAACATCATTTGCGTAATAATTGTAATTCAATAAAAACAAATAATTGTTTGGCAACGGAAATTTTGGCGCTCTGTTTGGTCCGCCATGTGCTGTATCAAAGGATTGTTTCCATTTGTAAATAGAGTTGTCTAAAGTCGACATCTCAAATCCATTTATATTTGATTCTTTAGGAATTTCCAATTGTTCTAACCCATCTGTTAAATGTTTGGCATATTCATAAGCCTTATCAGGATTAGTTTTATACAAATCAGCTAAGTTGCTTAATACATTTACCCATTGTGATTTTGGGAAATAGGTTCCTCCATAAATTGGTCTGCCATCAGGTAAGGCAAAACAATTAAGCGGCCAACCACCTTGTCCTGTCATTAATTGCACGGCGCCCATATATACCATGTCAATATCAGGACGTTCTTCTCTATCTACTTTAATATTGATAAAATTTTCATTCATGATGTTTGCTACTTGCTCATCTTCAAAACTTTCATGTTCCATCACATGACACCAATGGCAAGCACTATAGCCAATACTTACTAAAATTAATTTGTTTTCTTTTTTAGCTAAGGCTAATGTTTCTTCATTCCATGCATACCAGTTAACAGGATTGTTGGCATGTTGGAGTAGGTATGTGCTGCTTTCTTTGCTTAATTGATTTGGCATGTTGTTGTATTAAAAGATTAAAGTATTAAGATTCAAGATTGTTAATCTTAATACTTTAATCTTATGTCTTTTTATACTAGAAATGGGTTATTTATTCTTTCAAAACCAATAGTGGTCGGCATACCATGTCCGCTATACACTTTCATATCGTCACCTAATGGTATTAATTTTTCTTTAATAGATTTTATTAAAGTATCATGATTACCCATTGGTAAATCAGAGCGACCAATACTACCATAAAATAACACATCACCACCAATAATAAATTTGTCTTCTAAATTATAGTATGAAATACTTCCTGGCGAATGGCCTGGTGTATGTAATGTTTGTAATGAAGATTTCCCAAAAGAGATGACGTCGCCTTCATTGATGAATGCTTTAGGCATCGGACTTTGTTCAACAGATAAACCATACATAGTTGCACTGCTTAAATGCTTTTCTATAAAGTAAACATCATCTTTATGAACTTCAGGTAATAAACCATAAGTGTCAAACACATATTTATTGCCATTAATATGGTCAATATGCGCATGTGTTAAAATTAAACGCTTCAGATTTAAGTTATTTTGTGATATAAAATCGCTTAATTTTTCGTTTTCGTTAGCGGTGCTATTTCCAGGGTCTAAAACGATGCATTCCTTGGTTTCATCCCATAAAACATAGGTGTTTTCCTGAAAAGGACCAAAAGCAAAATAGTGTACGTTTATCATAGTATTTTAAATAATTATTCGTTAAATTTAGGGCTTATTATCAATTTAATGAAGCGGTTACTTTCTTTATTTTTTCTTCTTGTATGTATTAAAACAACGTACTCACAATTCTATTATGGTTCTCAGTTAGAATTTGGGAAAAACCGCATGCAGTACCAATCTTTTAATTGGACGTATTTTGACTTTGAGCGTTTTAGAGTTTATTTATATGAGGGCGGACAAGAAATTGCCAGATATGCAGCAACTTCGGTTGACAGGCAATTGCCCATTATGGAAAAACGTTTGGATTTTCAGTTGGATGATAAAATTGATGTGATTGTTTACAATAATCAAAACGATTTCAAGCAAAGCAATATTGGATTAGCATCAGAAGACAATGGGAACATTGGAGGCGTTACCCGAATTATAGGAGATAAAATTTTCATTTATTTTACTGGCTCTCATGCCGATTTAGATAAACAGATTCGTGCCGCTTTAGCTGAGTTAATGGTTGATCAAATGATGTACGGTGGCAGAGCCAGAGACATTGTTAGAAACTCAACGTTATTGGCATTACCTGATTGGTTTAAAAATGGATTGATTGCTTATTTATCAGAAGGATGGAACTCATCCATTGATAATAGAGTAATGGATGCTATTCAAAACGATCGTTTTTTGAAATTTAATCAGCTAACTGGGAAAGAAGCAACGATGGCTGGTCACGCCATGTGGTATTATGTGGCTGAAGAATATGGCGAAGCGGTTATTCCGAATTTGTTATATATGACTAAAGTAAGCCGTAATCCTAATAATGCTTTTTTATATGTATTAGGAACGTCAGTTCAGTATATGACAAGCGAGTTCACTAATAAAATGGCAAAACGTTATTTTGACTACAGAGATAGTACTCGCAAAAATCCTGTAGCAGAATCCGTCCTTAGAAAACAAAAAAAATCACGGCACTATTATCAGTTAAAATTAAGTCCGGATGGACAAAAAATAAGTTATGCTACTAATGAGTTAGGTCAGTATAAAGTTTTTATCAATACTATTGGCGAGAAAAAAGTAAAGCGTTTAATTAAATTGAATCCAAAATTAGAACGTTTAGAAGACAATACTTATCCATTAATTGCTTGGCATCCCAATAACACAGTTGTGTCGATGATATACGAGCGAAAAAATGTATTGAAGCTACATACTTACGATACAGAAAGTAAAGAAACAAACAAAAGAAATGTAACAGGCTTTGAAAAGATAAATAGTTATTCTTTTTCACATGATGGAAAACGCATTGTGATGAGTGCCGTTAAAAAAGGAAAAGGGCAATCTGATATATTTATTTTTACTTTAAATTCTGGTGGAGTAGAACAAATTACCAATGATGCGTGGGATGATAATAACCCAGTTTTTGTAGATAATTCGAAAGGTATTTTATTTCAATCGAACAGAACACATGATACTATTAAGGCAAACGAAGACGCTAAGTTGTATTTAAAATTTTCTAAAAACAATGATGTATTTTATTATAATGCTGCTACTAAATCAACTTTATTATATAGAGTAACTAATACTCCTGATATAAACGAAACGAGTCCGCAAGAGTACAGCAAAGGTATAATTGCTTATTTAAGTGAAGCTAATGGCGTTTATAATAGGTATATTGGTGTGTTGGATAGTTCTATTGCTTTTGTAGATACTACAGAGCACTACCGTTATTTTTATAATTCAAAAGCAATAACAAATTACCAAAAAAATATTCAGGAGCATCATATCAATACACGTTATACAAAATATGCAGAAATTATTATAGATAATTTTAAAGAAAGGTTAATGGTATCTCCACTAACACCTTCAAGCGAATTAAAAACTATAACTCTTAATAATACGTGGTTTAAGGCAGCGCCTCGCACCAACTTAGCAGACCCTGATAAAATCATTATTACCAATCCGGTAAGGCGTGACGAAAATTTAGGACAAAAAATAGCCGATACAACAGTAAAAACTAAAGCCACAGAAGGTATAGATTTTGAGACGTATGAATTAAAGAGTGAACCCAAAAAAGAAAAGCCAAAAGAAATTGCCAACCCTTCCGCTAACGATACTGTTGCAAAATCAGGCTTAGCGCTTAAAAATCCTCAGAAATCAGGCGGTAGTTCTTCTGGCGAATTGCGTTTTCCTATCCAACAAAACTATTACACAAGTTTTAAAAGTGATCAGGTTGTTTCACAATTAGATAATTCATTTTTAGGAACGAGCTACCAACGTTTTGCTGGTGGCGGTAGTCCAGTGTATTTGAATCCAGGATTAAATATATTATTTAAAATAGGCTTAAGTGATTTGTTTGAAGACAAACGTATTGTTGCAGGTTTCCGAATTTCAGGAACATTAGACAACGAATATTTATTAAGTTGGGAAAATAGAATTAGGAAAGTAGACAGGCAATTAGTATTACACCGTCAAACGTTTTTAAAAGTAAATGGCTATGCTGGCGTAACTAAAGTACAAACGCATGATGCTCGTTATACTTGGAAAATTCCTTTTAGTGAAGTTTCAGCTACTAAACTATCTTTAATGTATCGTAACGATAGAATGGTATTTGCATCTGTGAGCGATGAGAGTTTACCAAAACCTAATGTTTATGATAATTATGGTGGCGCAAAAGTGGAATATATTTTTGATAACACTAGAAAAAGAGGTTTGAATTTATATAATGGAACACGTTTTAAAATGTGGGCAGAATATTGGAGATTAATAAAAAGTGAGCAACATGATTTATTAACTTTTGGCTTTGATTTCCGTAACTACAAAAAAATTCACAGAGATTTAATTTGGTGTAATCGTATTGCAGGAGCTACATCTTGGGGCAAAGATAGATTAATTTATTATTTAGGAGGCGTAGACAATTGGTTAAATCCGCAGTTTGATAATAGTATTAATATTGTAAAACCTGAACAATACCAGTTCCAAACTTTAGCAACCAATGTGCGAGGCTTTAAACAAAATATTCGTAACGGGAATAATTTTGTAGTTTGGAATAGCGAAGTGCGTTGGCCAATATTTAAATATTTATTAAACAGACCTATTCGTTCCGACTTTGTTCAAAATTTTCAAATCATTGGTTTTGGAGATTTAGGAATGGCTTGGTATGATAAAAATCCTTATAGTGATGAAAACGTATTAAATAAAAATGTATATCCAGGTAATCCTATTACTCTAACTATTTTTAATCAAAAAGAACCTATTGTTGGAGGTTATGGTTTTGGGTTACGTTCTCGTTTACTAGGTTATTTTATTCGTGTTGATTTTGCTTGGGGCGTAGATGATAGAAAAGTTCAAAAAGGAATGACCTATTTATCTTTAACAACCGATTTTTAATCTAATCATGCAAAATAAAAAACCAATGACCATACAAATTCTATTAATATTATTAGCTGTTGGTTTGGCAGCAGGTTTTTTAAGTGGAATGGTTGGTATTGGTGGCGGAATTATCATCGTACCTGTATTAGTTTATTTTTTGGGTTTTACACAACATCAAGCGCAAGGAACAACCTTGTTTATGTTTTTATTACCCATTGGAATTTTAGGAGTGATGAATTATCACAAGGCAGGACACGTTGATTTTAAAACTGCTTTTATTATTGGTACTACATTCGTTGTAGGCAGTTATTTTGGAAGTAAAATTGCGATATCTCTCGATCAAAAATTAGTAAAACAAATTTTCGGCGCCATCATTATTGTTTTGGGGGCAAAGATGTTGTTTTGGAAGTAAATTATTTCCCTTTTCTAATAGTAAATAATCTGCCAACCGCAGATGTTTTTCCGTCATCTGTAAATACTCCATGTTCTGAACCTTTCACATCTTCAATAGAGTAAAATGCATTAGGTGTTAATGAATGAATTAAATCAATAACTGCTGCTTTATCGGTTCGTTTAACAATTGTAAAAATTAATTTTACAGGTCCAATTGCCCCACGACCATCTACAATAGTTATTCCCTGATGCCTGATTTTTAATGCTTCGGTTAATGGAGCAATATCTTCGTTACTAATAATACGTATAATTTGCGCCCCCATCGCTAAACGCTCTTCAATGTACATGCCCAAATACGTACCCGCACTAAATCCTGCTGCCCAAGCTATAAAACAAGCAATATTATCTAAATGACTAAACACTTGTCGCATGGCCACCAGCCAAATTAACACCTCAAAAAAACCAAGAATAGGTACTATTTTCTTAAATCCCTTTGAAATGAAAATGTGACGCAGCGTAGCCATCGTCACATCGCCTAAACGTGAAATGAAAATAAGAATCGGTAATATAACCCAACTGAAATAATCGAATTCCATAGTGTGTATTTATTTCTCTGTAAAAGTACTTGTACTTTATAGGCCTAAATAGCGTTATTACATTAATTATCAATAATCTGTTGTTTAAACAATACAATTATTTGGCTAAAATTAACAAGCAATAAAGCAGAAATTTAGACTATCGAAACACCGCAAGATAATATTGAATTACAAATTCCTAAAAAGAAGAAAAGCATTTGGCGTTTTTTTAAACGTTTAGTGTTAACGCTCATTATTTCTATTAGTTCAATTATAGTTATTGCTTTGTCTTTGGTGTTTATATACGAAGAAGAGGTCGTTAATTTAATTATTAAAGAACTTAACAAACACCTCAAAACAGAAGTTCGAATTGACCCTAAAAATATTGATTTAACGTTTATCAAATCATTTCCTAATTGCGCTATTGATTTTAAAGAGTTAACAGCTATGGATGCTGCCGAATTTAAATCAAACGATACTTTGCTATATGCTCAGAGGCTGTCATTGTCTTTTAATATTAAAGATCTGTTCAATAAAAATTATACGATTAAAAAAATTGAATTGAACAATGCTCGTTGTCATTTGAAAGTTGATAAAAAAGGTAACGCCAATTATTTAGTTTGGAAATCTGATACTACAATAAAAAGCACAGATAGTTTAAAATTTGCTCTTGAAAAAATTACATTGACTAATGTTGAGTTGTCTTACAAAGACAGTAAACGTAAAATTAAATTGAATACAACTGTGAAAGGGCTTCATTTTAAAGGAAACTTTAATCAGGATAACTACACTTTAATTTCGGATGGAAATGCATACGTCGATTTATTTCAGATCGGAAAAGTAAAGTACTTGAATCATAAAAATTTAAAATTTAATATCGAGTTTGATGTTGTAGGTTCTACATACACTATTAAAAAGTCTGAAACTGCTATTAACGAAACTAAATTAGTAAGTAATGGAGCTTTTGTTATTAAAGATAGTTTGCAATCTTTAGATATTAATTTTAATGGTAAAAACTTAGATATATCTACTACATTGTCTTTACTCCCAGAGAAATTTCAAAATCAAATTAACGATTATGAGAGCAGTGGTGAGTTTTATGCTTCTGGCGAATGTCACTATAAAAACGGACAACCATTTATTTTAAAATCTGAATTTGGCATTAAAAAAGCGACGATTACTTACAAAGAAAAAAACACAACAATAACTAATGTGAACTTACTTGGAAGTATTGTTGTAAATGAGAATAGAAGTGCATTAACACTTAAAGATATTTCTGCTAACTTAAATAACAATACCTTTACTGGTGATGTTGAATTGACTAATTTCAAAGACCCTTACCTAAAACTGAAACTAGCTGCTAACACTAAACTGGAAGAATTAATTGCTTTTTATCCTATCGACACACTTGAAAATTTAAGTGGCACTGTTAATTTAAATGCAGAAATAGAAGGATTGATTAGCGATATGAAATCCAATACTTATAGCGCAAATATTAAAGCAAGTGGCAAGGCGGTTATTGCAGGCTTAAAAGCTAAGTTCAAGCAGTCGGATAAATTAATTAATGTGCCAGAGGGAGAATTACAATTAAATAATCGACACTTAAATGTGTATGGTTTAAAATTAATTAAAGGCAATTCAGATGTGATGCTGGTTGGCGAATTGCCTAATTTTTTAAGTTATTTATTTGACTCTAAAGAACCTTTAACCATTATTGCTCAAGTAACAAGCGATAAAATTGAGTTAGAAGATTTTTTATTTGGAGCAGGGAAATCTTCAGAAAGTTCTTCTGTAAATATTCCTAATAATTTAGATTTTACTATTTCAGTTGATGTGAAACATTTGACATTCTCAAAATTTGTAGCCGATAATATTAAAGGAAATATGTTACTGAAGAATCAAAAAATTGCATTAAAAGACTTGAGTTTAAATGTAACTGATGGAGAAGTAAAATTAAATGCTTTTGCAGATGCCAGTGGTGAAAATATTAAAGTATCTGCCGATTGTGATTTAACAAAACTGAATATTCAAAAATTATTTACACAATTAAATAATTTCGGACAAACAACTATTCAGGATGCTAATTTGAAAGGCTTTGTTACGGCTAATGTTGACTTTGCTGCAACCTGGGATAAAAAATTGAATGCTGATTTAAATACAATCAATTTAACGAGTAGTATTTTAATTGAGAGGGGTGAGTTAATTGGCTTTAAACCTTTAGAAAGTCTAGCTAAATATATTGATGTAAAGGAATTAAAACATATTAAATTTTCTACCCTACAAAGTGCCGTAGAAATTAAGAATAGAATGATTACGATTCCTAAAACCTCTATTAAATCAAATGCCATTAATTTAGAACTATGGGGCAAGCATGGTTTTGATAATATCATTGACTATCATATTCAATTATTATTAAGCGAAATTATTGCTAAACGCCCAAAGAAAAATAAAGATTTTGATGAAGAATTATCCTTAGTAGAAAATGACACTGAAAATAGACGTTCTGTGTTTATTTTAATGACGGGGCCAATTGATAATCCTACTATTAAATATGATAGAAAAGGCGCTAAAGAAAAAGTTAAAGAGGATATCAAACAAGAAAAACAAAACTTAAAACAATTATTAAAAGAAGAATTCGGCTTCTTTAAAAAAGATAGTATTAAAGTAAAAGAAACGCAGAAAGCCAATCAAAATTTCCAAATACAAGTTGGGGATGAAAAACCTAAAGCCAATAAACCTCTTCAACCTAAAAAGAAAGAGGATGACGAGGACGATTTTTAAGCTGCCGCATTTCTAATTAGTTTAGTCGAAGTTTCTTATATCTGAGCTGATTCTTTATAATTTAAATTAAACCAATTTATAATTACCCATCAGTTATTCAACCCCGAAGGGGTTGTACATGAATAACAAAATATTAATTCTATTGACATACAACCCCTTCGGGGTTGAACAATAAATTAAATCACACTTCGCAATAAACAATATGGTTTAATAGTTAGCATAAATTATTTGCATATTCACTTAATTATTCATTACATTTAATTACATAAATTATAACTCATGCAAAATTACGCAATTGCCATACATGGAGGAGCTGGAACTATTTTAAAAAGTACCATGACTTCCGAAAAAGAATTAGCTTACAAAGCCGGATTACAAGACGCTATTGATGCAGGAGAAAGTATTTTAAAAAGTGGAGGCTCAGCATTTGATGCTGTAGAAACAGCTATCATTAAATTAGAAAATAATCCTTTATTTAATGCAGGTAAAGGCGCGGTATTTACAAATACAGGCACACATGAAATGGATGCTTCTATTATGAATGGAAGAGATTTAATGGCGGGAGCAATTGCAGGAGTGCAAGGTGTTAAAAATCCTATCGCTTTGGCTCGGGCAGTGATGGAGCAATCCGAACATGTTTTGTTAACTGGAAACGGAGCAATGGATTTTGCGAAAAAAGTAAACGCGCCATTTGAAAATGAAGATTACTTTTTTGTGCAATTGCGCTACGATCAATTACAACAGGCTAAACAATCTAACTCTATGATTTTAGATCATACAGATAAAATTGAGAATGGAGAAAAAAAATTTGGTACAGTAGGTTGTGTTGCATTAGATTTAAAGGGAAATTTAGCGGCTGGTACATCCACTGGCGGTATGACAAACAAAAAATTTGGTAGAGTAGGTGATAGCTCCATTATTGGCGCAGGTACTTATGCTAATAATAAAACCTGTGCCATTTCTTGTACGGGTCACGGAGAATTATTTATTCGTTCTGTGGTAGCTTACGATATCTCTTGTTTAATGGAATACAAAAACTTATCTCTGAAAGAAGCTTGTGATGTTGTGGTGATGGATAAGTTGGTGAAGATTGGTGGCGAAGGCGGCTTAATTGCTTTAGATGCCAAAGGAAATATTGTGTTGCCATTTAATTCAGATGGCATGTATCGCGCTAGCAAAAAACAAAACGAAGATATATTTATAGGAATTTATAAGTAGCGTCATGCTGAACTTATTTTCAGCATCTCATTGAAATACCCTGAAAATAAGTTCGGGGTAATGTGATTCTAAGCTCCGGTTTTTTGCTTCAAAGAATGCAATGCTAAATGTTTAGCCTTCAAATCAAAAACATCTCCGTAAGACATCACATGCACTGTTAGGTTGTCAATAGATACAGGCTCCCCCATCTCTACATCAGTAATGTTTGTGTGGCGCATATGAGTGGCATCAACTAAAATAATTAATCCAGAACCAATTGCTTCCATTTGAATGCCATTGGTAATCAATAAACCAGTATCTTCTCCTAAACCAATGCCAACATTAATTGGGTTACTGGCACAAGCATACATTAATCGTCCAATGCGGCCACGTTGTACAAAATGCGTATCAATAATCACATTATTAATAAACCCTAAGCCACCTGTAATTTTAACTTCACCTTTTAATAATGCCTCAGAACTACTGCCTTGATAAATCATATTATTAGAACTTGCCGCTGCGCCAGCTGATGTTCCTGAAATAATAAAATTCTCGTTTTCATAACGGTCTAGTAACATGTGGTGAAATGGAGTTCCTCCAAAAATAGATGTCAATCGTAATTGATCTCCTCCGGTAAACATAACCACATCTGCATTTTTCAAACGCTCAATGTTTTTTGGGTCATTTGCTTCTTCTCGCGTTCTAATATCTAATACAGCCGTATCAGTAACTTGTAAATTTTTAAAAGCTTCAATATATTCTTGTCCAACTTCAACAGGAATACTGCTTGCAGTTGTAATAATTTCAATACGAGATAAATTTCCTTTCGCTGATTCATCTATCATTCGTTTTAAAATTCCTTTTTCAAAAAATTTTAAATTGTTCGGCAAACTTTCAGGAGTATTTGAAAAACTGCCTTTATCAACCGATCCGCCAATAATAATTAATTTACCTTTTGGTGTCATAAACTTAATTTTAATGTAAAACTATCGTAAAAGAGCGACAATTAAGCAATTTTATAGATAGTTTATACCATTATTTTGAACAATAAATAGTTTATATAAAAAACATGGCTTATATTAGTGACAAGACTAGTATAATTCACATTTAACTGCCCTCTATATGAAGATTATTGAAACAAAAGTAATGCGCGGACCAAACTATTGGTCAATCAAAAGAAAAAAATTAATAGTGATGAAGCTGGATTTGGAAGAATTAGAAGAACTTCCAACAAATAAAATTGATGGTTTTGATAAACGTATTGAAGCATTTATGCCAAGTTTGTTTAAGCACCGTTGCTCCGAAGGAAAAGAAGGAGGCTTATTTATTCGAATTAAAGAAGGCACTTGGATGGGCCATGTGATTGAACATATTGCTTTAGAATTACAAACTTTAGCTGGTATGGAATGTGGTTATGGTAGAACAAGAAGCACTGGTACTAAAGGTGTTTACAATGTTGTATTTAATTATATGGAAGAAGCAGTTGGATTGTATGCAGCAAAAACTGCTGTTAAAATTGCTGAACATTTAATTAGAGGCGAAGCTTATGATTTGGATATAGAAATTCGTCACATGCGTGAATTGCGTGAGAGTGTGCGTTTTGGGCCAAGTACTGGATCCATCGTAGATGAAGCCATAGCGCGTGATATTCCATTTATTCGTATAAATTCGGAGTCTTTAGTGCAATTAGGTTACGGAAAAAATCAAGTGCGTTTTAGAGCAACCATGACTGATAGAACGAGTTCTATTGCAGTTGATTTAGCGAGTAATAAAGATGAAACCAAACGCATGTTAAAAGATGCTGCTATTCCAGTTGCAAAAGGTGTTTGTATTTCAAATCCTGATGATTTAGATGACGCCATAAAAAGTGTTGGCTTTCCTCTAGTGTTTAAACCTTTAGATGGTAATCATGGAAAAGGCGCTTCTATTAATGTTAAGACAGTTGAAGAAGCAAAAGCAGCTTTTGAACATGCTAAAAAATATTCGCGAAAAATTATCATCGAAAAATTTATTACTGCCTATGATTTTAGAATCTTAGTTATTAATAATCGTTTTATTGCTGCTGCTTTGCGTGAGCCAGCGCATGTTATTGGAGATGGAAAATCAACTATTCAACAATTAATTGATAAAGAAAATTTAGATCC
>JBKJPW010000071.1:0-4883 GCA_046594225.1 Bacteroidia bacterium | reverse complement strand
GTTATTAGGAAGAATAAAAGACCAATTTGGTTTTCCTGTATTAACAGATATTCACTCTCATGATCAAGCAGCAGCAGCAGCAGATGTGTGTGATGTATTACAAATACCCGCTTACTTATGTATGCAATCATCTTTACTGGTGGCTTCTGCAAAAACAGGACGCGTTATCAATATTAAACATGGCCAGTTTTTAGCGCCTGATAATATGAAGCACCCTGTACAAAAATGTATTGATAGTGGTAACGATCAAGTTATTTTAACTGAGCGTGGTTATTCTTTTGGATACAATGATTTAATTGTTGATCCTCGAGCATTTTATCACATGAATAATATTGGTTACCCTGTTGTGTTTGATGTAACGCACTGTGTTCGTAAATATGGTATTCCAAGTTCTGATAAAAAGGGTGGAGCTCGTGAGTTTTTGCCTGTATTAGCAAGAGCAGGTGTAGCATCAGGTATTGATGGTATGTTTATTGAAACACATCCTAATCCAGAGACTGCTTTATGTGATGCAGCTTCTCAATTATGTGTAACTGATTTAGAAGAATTTTTAAAACCAATTATTGAGCTTCATAATGTTGAAGTGAAATATAGAGATTAATCAATTAACAATAATCCTCTGCAAACTTTGCGTTAATACTTTGCGTCTTTGCGGTTAAATTTTAAAAAGAATATGAAAAAACTAATCTTAATTTTAGTAGCAGGGTTTTTCTGCACAAGCATTTCGGCGCAAAGCCTTTATATTAAAGGAAGTAAAAAAGGTGAAATCGAATCTGATGGAGACGTTTACATTGGAGGTTCCAAAAAAGGAAATATCGAAAGCGATGGAGATGTTTATGTTGGAGGTTCTAAAAAAGGACAAATAGAATCTGATGGAGATATTTACATGAATGGGAGTAAAGTTGGTCAGATTGAAAGTGATGGAGACGT
Source organism: Bacteroidia bacterium (assembly GCA_046594225.1). Lineage (GTDB taxonomy): Bacteria > Bacteroidota > Bacteroidia > B-17B0 > Aurantibacillaceae > UBA4416. Next base: position 3,953 of record JBKJPW010000071.1, on the reverse strand, counting down.
TTATAAAAATGGTTCTAAAATCGGGCAAATTGAATCGGATGGAGATATTTATAAAAATGGTTCTAAAATAGGAGATTGCAAAGGTGTTAGGAAAGAGTGGGTAGCAGCAGTTGTTTTCTTTTTCTTTATTGAAGATTTAGCTTATTAATTGATGATCGTTTCAATAATAGTAGCCACATCTTTAAATCATGCCATTGGTAAAGACAATCAATTGCTTTGGCATTTACCTGCTGATTTGAAATTTTTTAAAGCTACTACCATGGGTTGTCCTGTTATTATGGGACGCAAAACATTTCAGTCTATAGGTAGAACATTACCTGGACGAAAAAACGTGGTGATTACTAGAGATAAAAATTTTAATTCAGATAATCAATTTGATATTTTAGTAGTATCAAGTATTGATGAGGCTTTAGTTAAATTGCATTCAGAGAAAGAAGTATTTATTATTGGAGGTGGAGAAATTTACAAACAGTCTATTGATTCGGTTGATACCATTTATTTAACTTTAGTAAATACTACAATAGATGGAGATGTTTATTTCCCGGAAATTGATAAAACTAAATTCGAATTAGTTTGGGAAGAAGCACATTTAGCTGACGAGAAAAATAAATTTGATTACACCTATCAAAAATTTGAACGAAAATAATGAGCTCTATTAAAATAGAAAATATTTTATTTTTAGATATTGAAACAGCTCCGGTTCATTATCAGTACAACTCTTTATCTCAAACCGAAAAAGAATTGTGGGATAAGAAAATGTTTTACGCAAAAGATTCTACTCCCGAATTACAATATGCCAAAGCTGGCATTTATGCTGAGTTTGCAAAAGTTGTATGCATTGGCTTAGGTTTTATGAGTGAAGGAAAATTTAGAACTAAGGCTATTGTGGGAGAGAGTGAGCATGATATCTTAATAGAGTTTTCTAAATTATTAGAACAATTTTTTAATACCAAAGAACATTTTTTGTGCGCTCATAACGGAAAAGAATTTGATTATCCCTTTTTATGTCGCCGTTTATTAGTGAATAAAATTGCTTTACCAAAACTTTTACAAATCCAAGGGTTTAAGCCTTGGGAAGTAAAACATTTGGATACTATGGAAATGTGGCGCTTTGGAGATATTAAAAATTTTACCTCTTTAAATTTATTAGCACATGTATTCGGAATTCCATCTCCAAAAGATGATATTGATGGAAGCCAAATAGCTAAAGTATATTACGAAGAAAAAAACATAGAGCGTATTAAAACCTATTGCATTAAAGATGTGATTACTTTAGCACGTATTTATCAATCCTTAAAAGGACTAACACCTTTAAACGATAACGATATTATTTATACTTAATAAATTTCTCTGCTGACTCTGCGGAAAAACTCCGCGTTCTCTGCGGTTAAAAACTATATATGACAAACGGAAAAAGAATAGCAGTAATAGGAAGTGGAAGTTGGGCAACAGCTATAGTTAAAATACTGAGCAATAACGCCAGTAAAGTCAGTTGGTATTTCAGAAACCAATCAGATATTGATCACATGAATCAATACGGACACAATCCCCGCTATTTGAGTTCTGTGCAATTTGATTTAGCTAAACTGCATTTATCTTCTAATTTATTAGAAACAGTAACACAAGCAGATATTATTATTTTGGCTGTGCCTTCTGCTTTTATTAATAATACCATTAAAGATATTCCTTCGGAAGTATTTAGCGGTAAAACTGTTTTCTCTGCTATTAAAGGCATTGTACCAGAATACAATTTAATTGTGGGCGAATATTTAAACACAGTTTTCCAAGTTCCATTAGACAGCATTGGTGTTATTACGGGGCCTTGTCATGCTGAAGAGGTTGCGTTAGAAAAGTTATCCTACTTAACTCTAGCTTGTAGAGATATTACAAAAGCAGATGAGTTATGTGAATATATGCGTTGTCGTTATATCAAATGTTCGAGTAGCGATGATATTTATGGAACGGAAATTTCGGCAGTGCTTAAAAATGTTATTGCTGTAGCTGGTGGAATTTGTCATGGCTTAGGTTATGGAGATAATTTTTTATCAGTATTGGTAAGTAATGCCATTCAAGAAATTGATCGTTTTGTTGCTGCTGTTCATCCCATTGAACGTGACACTAAAGCATCTGCTTATTTAGGAGATTTATTAGTAACTGCTTATTCTCAATTTAGTCGTAATCGTATGTTTGGAACAATGCTTGGTAAAGGCTATAGCGTTAAACAAGCACAATTAGAAATGAATATGATTGCAGAAGGTTATTATGCTGTTAAATGCGTAGTTGAGATTAATAAAAAATTTAACGTACACATGCCAATTACCAATGCCGTAAATAATATTATTTACAATCATAACGATGCTAAACATGAAATGGAGTTGTTATCAGATCAGTTAAGTTAGTTTTGGGCGCGCCCGCCAGCTGGCGTATCGGGCTTTAGGAAAGAAGTCCCTATTTCACTTTCTTATTCTCAATCCCTTTCCAATTAAAGGTCTTAATCATGTGTACAATATCTTGTCTCAAATAATCCACCACAATTTTTAAGGAATCAATATTTGGAACAGAGTTAAAATATAGTGCTCCTCTCATAAAATGATGTGTACTGTCCGTTAAGTAAAATTGTACGTTTGAAGCAGTGTTTCCACTAATGTCATAAACTAATCCATACACTTGAGCGCTGTCTCTCACAATAATTGTTTCGTCAATACCTGTTGATTTTACTTGGTGTTTCACAACAAAATCTCTGCACTCACTTAAAACTGTATCTAAATTATTAGTAATCACTTTATAGCTTAAATGAACTTGTGCATTATATTTTGGAAAATTAATATTTATCCAACACGGGTCAGCCCCAAGATGTTTATCGTTATTAATATTAGAGTAGGTAGGAATTTCAAAGCTATACGGACATAAACTATCATACATTCGGTATGATTTGTCTGGGAAACTGATTCTTGGATAACCTTTTGGTTTTGGGATAAATACTTCATCATCTTCATCCTCTCCGCATGAAGAAAATGTAGCTATAGAAATACTGATTATAAGTATTTTAAAAATGGTTTTAAATGATGGTTTTATCATACATACAAATTTAATGATTTTAACCATATGGAAACATTCGGTTATTTTAACTATAGAGGGATTAACCATAAAAGGCATAAAAGTTCATAAAGAAAATAGAATTATATTATTCAGATTTTCTTATTCTTATTTGAGTTCTCTCTACTAATGTCAACTATTTTTATAGAAAGCTTTTGTGTTCTTTTATGACTTTTATCTTGTCCGCTCGCTAGTGGATGATTCAAAAAAAACAATACAGAATAAAGACTGAGTCATTCAATAAAACCTTTTATGTTCTTTTATGACTTTTATGGTTCAAAAAAAGACTAAGTCATAACAAAAAAACATGTTCTTTTATGATTCAAAATAATTAAAATGGCAATCCATCTTTTTTACCCAAATCATCAAAATTAACATTATTATTGTCTTCTGTTGTATTAGGATTAGTGTTTGCACCAGTTGTGTTTTCTTTACGTTGTAGTACCAAAAAGGATTCACCTACAATTTCAGTAATATTTTTTTTATTTCCGTCTTTATCAATCCACTGACGAGTTTGTAATTTCCCTTCTAAATAAATTTGAGTTCCTTTTTTTAATAATTTCTCAGCACTTTCGGCCATACTTCGCCAAACAACAATATTATGCCATTCGGTTTGTTCCACTTTATTCCCGCTTTTATCTTTATGATATTCGCTGGTTGCTATGCTAAAGTTAGCGCGAGCAATATTTCCTTCTAAATATTTTAACTCAGGGTCTTTCCCCAAATTTCCTACTAGTATTACTTTGTTTACGCCTGCCATGATATTTAAAATTTAGGTCTGTTTGTACTATAGCAAACAAAACAAATAGTTTTTTGTTTTGCAACTCATTCATCTAAATAAAAGTTAAGTTCATACT
>JBKJPW010000177.1:0-15509 GCA_046594225.1 Bacteroidia bacterium | reverse complement strand
AATCCCCTATTTTTTGTTAATGCCTTCTAGGTTTTCGAAATCTAACAAGCATTAAATAAATCTTTTTCTGTAACTTTCCGTTCACAAATGAGTTATAGGTCAATGCGTATATTCTTTTTATTTAGTTTCATTATAGTTTTTAGCAGTAAAGCATTGGCGCAGCTATCAGATGCTGACATGAAGTATTACGCTGATTTAGAGGATTCTTTAAAGCACATTCAAGCAAGAGTGTTTTTTAGCAAGAAAGAAGCTAATCGTTTTGAAGCCAATAAACAATTTATTGCTTTATGGAATGTGATTTTAAAAGACGAAAAATCTATGCAATACCCATTTGACAGCATTAAGGAAGTATCTCGTTTAATGGCTCCCGATAAAAAATTTAGAATCATTACTTGGAATATGTTAAGAGAAGATCAAACACATGCCTTTTTTGGTTTTATACAGATTAATAATTCTAAAACCATAAAAAAAGGGATGTTTAAAAAAGAAACAACGTCTGAATATGAAGTATTTCCTTTATTAGATAAATCGGCTACTATTAAAAATCCAGAAACTCATGTGGCCGACCCAAGTAAATGGTTTGGTATGTTATATTACGAATTAATTAAAACAGATGATGACTTTTATACTTTGTTTGGTTGGGACGGTAATGACAAATTAACGCAACGTAAGTTTATTGATATTTTATATTTTAAACCAGATGGCACTCCAATGTTTGGTAAAGATGTGTTTAAAATTCCAGGTAAATTTGCCAAACGTGTGATGTTTGAATATGCTGGCGAAGTAGCCATGTCGTTAAAATATAATGCCGGCAGAAAACAAATTATCTATAGCCATTTAGCACCTAATACGATTGATCCAACCTTAGAGGGTCAATATCAGTACTATGGCCCCGATGGAAGTTTTGATGCCTTGTCCATGAAAAAAGGAACATGGGTGTATGAGCCAGCTATTGATATCAGAAAGGATAAAGACAAAAACGATAATGCTAAAAAACCTGATCCCAATAATCAAAAGTCAGTTTATAAACCTAGATAAGTTAGAAAGTTGACATGTTTAGAAAGTTAAAAAGTTAATATTGAATTAATTTAGCACTGAACTTTCTAAACTTCAAAACCTTCTAAACTTTCAAAACTTAATTCTATGAACAAACTTATACTATCCTTTTTTTTAATTTACTCTATTTCATTTTTTGCTCAAGAAGAGGAAGGAGAAGGGACTTCTAAATTTTGCGTAGAGCTTGATAATAAAAAAGCATTGAAGCTTTATGAAAAAGCAACTGATAAAAAGAAATATAAAAAACCAGAACGTTTAGCTTTTTTAAGAGAATGTTTGGCAGAAGAACCTGATTTTGCAGAAGCTAATTTATTTATGGCCAGAGAAATTATAGTTCATTGCAGATTAGAAAATAAACCTTATGCGCCTGCTGTTCCTTATTTTAAAAAGGCAATTACTATTTGTCCACAAATACATTCTGAACCCTATTACTATGTTGGATTTAGTTATTATGAAGAAGCTAAAAATGATTCTGCTATAAAATATTTACAGCAATTTATTAAGTTTAGAGATGAGGATGATAAAAAGTTTAGCAAAGAATATGAAACGCAAATGTATAACTCCAAGGAGATGATTAAGTTTGCTAAAAAAGAAACGGCGCTAAAAAGCAAAGTTGTTCCTTTTGAGCCTAAAGTAGTCACAGGTATTTCTACTAAAGTAGATGAGTACTTAGCCTATATTTCTCCAGATGATAAAATGTGTTTTTTTACCCGCAAAGTGCCTTTAAAGTCAATGAATACAGTTAAAACATTAGATGGCGAAAAAGAAGTATTTATGTTTGCTACTCGTGATAATATGGGCAAGTTTAATGCAGGCGAAGAAATGTATCCTCCATTTAATACCACTAGTGATAATCAAGGAGGCTGCACGATATCGATTGACAATAAAGTACTGTATTTTGCTATGAGTCGCTTTGAAGGTGGGCAACAACCTAATTGTGATATTTACATGAGTAGAAACGATGAAGATAGTTGGAGCGAAATCAGTAAAATTAGTGCTAATGTCAATCATCCTGTTTATTGGGATTCGCAACCAACATTAAGCGCAGATGGTAATTCCTTATATTTTGCAAGTGATAGGCCAGGAGGTTATGGCGGTATAGATATTTATATTACAAAGAAAGATCCTAAAACAGGAGCGTGGGGAGTACCGCAAAATGTAGGACCAAAAATTAATACAAGAGGTGATGAAAAAACACCTTTCATACATTCGGATAGCGAGACACTTTATTTTAGTAGCGGGCCTAACCGCAAGGGTGAAGGGGGTTGGTTTGGTTTTGGAGGCATGGATATTTTTTTTATCCGTAAAAATGATAAAAGCGAATGGTTAGAGGCAGAAAATATTGGTTACCCCATTAACACAGAAGCGGATGATGTTGGTTTTTTAGTGAGTACAGATAGTAAAACAGGATATTTCTTTTCATATGACGAAGGGAAAATGCAAGGTAAAGGAATAGGGCGTTATGATTTATATTCCTTTGAATTATATAAAGAAGCTCGTCCTCAGGAAACGACATTCTTTAGTGGGGACGTGAAAGATAAGGCAGGAAATAATATTTCGGGAGCAAAAGTGGAAATTACAAATACGGTTACCAAAGAAAAAACATTAGCAGTTGTCGATTCCGTAAAAGGAACATTTATGGTTGCGGTTAATTTAAAAAAGAAAGATGATTTATTAATCACCGTAAAAAAAGATGATTATGCATTTTCATCCAAAGTAGTGAGTGTTAAAGAAGCTAGTTTTGCTAATCAACCTAAACCTGTAAGTTTAGAAGTAAATGAAGCTACTGCGGGAAGTTCGTTTGTACTTAATAATTTATATTACAATACTAATTCAGCCGATTTAAAAAGTGAATCGTTTATTGTATTAGAATCATTTGCTGAATTTTTAACTGAAAACTCAAGTATCACTATTGAAATACAAGGACATACCGATAATGTGGGTGCTGCTAAAGCTAACGAAGCCTTATCTGCCAATCGTGCATATACGGTTAAAGCATTTTTAGAAGAAAAGGGTGTAGATGGAAAACGTATTACGGCAAAAGGTTTTGGACCAAATAAACCAATTGCTGCAAATACAACTGAAGATGGAAGAGCAAAAAACAGACGTACAGAGTTTTTAATTACTAGTAAGTAATTTTGTAAAAAGATTATTGCACTACAGTTACTTTCACTTTACAATGTTTACTTACCCAAGTTGAATCGAAATCTTTAATTTCTTTTCTAAAACCCTTATAAATATAATACTGATTTGTTGTATTAGATTTTCCCACACTTGGCATTTGGTTGCTGATTAATTCTTCAGGACAATCTTTGATGAGTCCATTGTCAGTTGTTGAGGTTGCTAAAGTCGGATTACTTGTTTTACAAGAACAAACAAGTATTACATAAAATATTATAAGAATTATTGATTTCATTTGGATTAAACTAATTTGGTTAACTCATTCCATACCGTATCATCTGTTCTAGGTTTACAAGTTACACTGATAGGTTCTTGTTTGATAGGATGAATAAATTCTGTTTTGTATGAATGCAAATGTATAAATGGCGTTTGGTTCGATCTATCAAAACCATATTTCAAATCACCTTTAATGGGGCATCCAATAGCAGATAGTTGTGCACGTATTTGATGATGGCGACCAGTATATAAATTTATTTCCAATAAGTGATAATTAGAGATAGAGGCAATCAACGTATAAGATAATTCCGCTTTTAACGCGCCTGGTCGTTCGGTTGCAAATGCCTTTGATATATTTTTCTGTTCGTTCTTAATTAAATAATGCGTTAAACGTTCGGAAATCTGTGGTGGTTTATTTTTTACTACTGCCCAATATGTTTTTTGAATGGTCTTATCTCTAAACAATTCATTCATACGAGATAAGGCTTTACTAGTTTTTGCAAAAATGACTATTCCAGAAACTGGTCTGTCTAAACGGTGACAAACTCCACAAAACACATTTCCTGGTTTGTTATCTCGTTGCTTAATGAAGTTTTTTACTTTTTCAGATAAAGGCATGTCGCCCGTTTTATCGCCCTGTACAATCTCAGAGGCTTTTTTATTTATGATAATTAAATGATTATCTTCATAAATAATCTGTGAGGCTTCAATAATTTCGGAAGTAGGGAACATGTTATTTAGTAAAGTTCAATTTAAATTCTAAACGTCGGTTAACCGCATGTTCATCATCACTACAAATAACACCATTGCCGCAACTGTTTAGTAATTTCGATTCACCATAACCTTTTGCTACAATTCTATCGATACTAATACCCTTGCTGATGATGTATTTTTTAGATGATTCTGCTCGTTGTTCACTTAACTTTAAATTATAGGCATCACTTCCTTTGCTATCACTATGAGCGCTTAGTTCAATATTAAATTTCTGATTACTCTTCATTGCTAAAATTACTTTATCTAGGGTTTGTTTAGATTGTTCTAACAAATCAGCTTTATTAAACTCAAATAAAATATTTTCTACAATGGTTGCTTGGTCGCCCGGTTTGTTTTTAGCAGCATTTTCTTTTTCTATAATAGATAACCATGGATCATCAACATAAATTTCCGTAAACCTATGCTGTTCAGTTTCTAATGGTCTGTAATTAAATTTCTGACCTTTTACCTGAGAAACAATTTTAATCAAATTATCAGCGTTATCAAATACTAAAATATTATCAAATGATTCCAGAATATTTTTTACGTTTTCTGCGGTTATTAGTAGTTGCTTTGTATATGGAAGATGTTTAAATGAAAAATCGCCATCTTTATCTGTTACAGCAGAATCAATGGTTTGGTATTTGTCATTTAGCAACATGACTTTCATATCTGCTAATGGATTATTTTTGTTATTGCCGTATAAACGACCATTAATATTCATCTTTAATTCTGAATCATCCATTACAAAATCATTAAAAGAGCTGCCAGTAATGGATAAAAACTTATATACAAATTTGTTTTTTGACAAGGAATCTAATCGTTTCACGAATTTATCTTTTACTGTAAATAAACTCATCACGTAATTGGGAATAGCATCAGCACTATCATAGGCAATACCATATTCGCGATTTGGAGAAATATTAGGAAATAAAAAAGTTCCTAAAACATTTGTTTTTGTTTTTGCGATAACCACACTTTTCTCATTCAGTAAATACACTGTTTTGTCTGAAGCCACAATTTTATCAGTGCCATTAGTGGCTACTAACTTACCAGCTATATTAAAACCAAAGTTTTCATCAGCTAGTTTTTTAATTAAATCATTCTCGCTCTTATACTTAAACGTATAGGTTTGGTCGGGATTGGCACTAGCTACATCAATCTTTTCTCCTTCGCTATTTTGAAGTTTAACTTTATCGTTATTTGGATTATCAGTACTGCTTAGCGCAACCGTAACACCATCTACTTGCTCTTTATCTACACGCTGAAACACAAAAGCGCCATGATTAGTAGTTTGTGAGGTAGAAATAACTTCTCCTTTTTTATTTAATAATTTTACTGTTTTGTTTTTAAGAGGCGTATTCTTGTCGTTATCTAAACTCAATTTACCTGCTAGTTGTAAATACTCTTTTATTTTTTCAGTAGTTAAGATAGGCGCCGTTGTGTCTTTTTTAACAACTGGTTTTTTGGCATAAATATTTTTGATAAATTTATTCATGTAAACGGTATCGTCTACAAATTTGGATTTACCATCAAACATAATTTGATGAAAAGGTTTGATGAATTGAACAGTGTCAATCATTTCAGGGTCTTTTGCAAAAAACGGAATATCTAATGCATAAGTCATTTTTATGTAACGCTTATTTTCGGGTACGCCATCGGCATACACTCTAACAAACATGGTTTGGCATTGTGCATTCATAAAATACACATCATAAATATTTCCAAATTCCATTCTTGTTCTAAAATCGTTGCCTTTTTTGGTATCAAATTCTGAAATAGTTTTACCGCCACTTACTATCTTTATTTTAGTATTGCTTAAAGGTTTATTATTTATGAAGTTTCTTCCAATAAATTGCAAATCGCCATCATATTGCTGTGCTTGTAAAAAAAAGCTATACAATATAAACGTTATAAAAAGTAAGATTTTATGAATATGCATATATAAATATATATTATTTTTTTGTTTTCTCTATGATTTCAATAATTTCTTTACAACAATTTTCTAAAACGGTTGCATTATAGTCTTTAATAGTTAAAATAAGAACGGTCGTATTTATTTTAGCATCAATCATATAATAGGTGTCTAATGATTTTTTGAGTTTCTCTAAATAGTTTCTCTTTAAATTTTTCTCAATTTCCCTTCCTCGTTTTTGGATATTCTTAGAGAGTAAATCGGTTGTTGTATCTAAATAAACTATCAAGTTAGGAATTGGTAAGGTTTTTTTTAAAGGCTTAAAATGTTTTTTGAAAAAAGAAAAATCTTTCGATGATAAATTAGCATTAGCAAAACACAAACATTTATCAAAATGAAAATCACTAATAGTAATAGTCCCTTTTTTTGTTGATTTAAAATAATTGCTTAATTGCTTTTGTCGGTCAATTAAAAAAGAGTATTCTGTAGGAAAAGCATAGGTTTTACGGTCATTGTAAAATAAAGGTAATAATGTATTTTCTTCAAATCGTTCGGGTAAATATGTTGCTTTTAATTTTTTTGCTAAAGTTTCAGCAAGGGTACTTTTTCCTGAACCAATATTACCTTCTATACAAATAAACATAATTAATCCTCTGATTTAAATAATTTCACTTCCGATTGGTCTTCGCAGGCACTTAACAAATTAAAGATAGTTTTATTTAATAAAGGATGCAAATAGTTTGAACAAATTTCATTTAAGGGTATCAATACAAACTTTCTTAAATGTAAGCGAGGATGAGGCACCGTGAGTTGCCCATTATCAATAATCTCATGATTGTAAAATAAAATGTCAATATCAATAGTTCTAGGCTCATAAACACAGTTTAACGAGCGCTTTCGGCCTAAATGCTGTTCAATAGACAATAAGGTGTTTATAAGTTCGATAGGGGTTAATAATGTTTGTACTTCAACACACTGATTGAGGTAAGCTTGTTGATTATCAACACCCCAAGCTTCTGTTTCATAAATGTCAGATTGGGCATTAATGGTGCCAACCTGCTGGTTAATTTCAAATAAAGCAAGCTTCAGAGCTTTTTCTCTATCTCCAATATTACCGCCCAAACATAAATACGCAACGTTCATATAATTATTGGTAAAAGTAACAGAAAGTAACTTAATTTAGAGACTTAGTTATAAAAATATATCCATTCTTATAACTGAATTAAACTAAAGAAATATAACTATGAAGCAATTTTTTGGAGCTTTTTTTGGCTCATGTTTGGGAATTTTAATTACAGGTGTTGTTATTACATTAATTGTTATTGGCTCTGTGGCTAGCATGTTTACAGAAGCTATCAACATGAAAAAAGATAAAGGTTATACCGCTAAAGAAAATACAATATTGAAAATAAATTTAGATGGTGACATTAAAGAACGCAGCGTTAAAAACCCATTTGGAGATATTGATTTAGGTCCATTTATGCCAAAAGGAACTGTAGGTATTGGCGATATTATTGAAAGTTTAAAACAAGCCAAAGCCGATAAAAATATTAAAGGTATTTATCTAGAAATTAGTAATCCTGTAGCAGGCTTTGCTACTTTAGAAGAAGTACGGAATGCTTTACTTGATTTTAAAAAGTCGGGTAAATTTATCTATACATATGCCGAAGGCTATTCTCAAAAGGCTTATTATTTGGCTTCTACAGCTGATAAATTATATTTGAATCCTGAACGTGGATTAGAAATTAAGGGTTTAAGTTCTCAAATGATGTTTTTTAAAAAAATGTTAGAAAAAACAGGCATTGAAGTTCAAATTTTTAGACATGGTAAATTTAAAAGTGCCATTGAACCATTTATGTTAGATAAAATGAGTGAGGCTAACAGAGCACAAGTTGAAACCTATTTAGGTTCATTATGGAATCATATGGTTGACGGAATGGGAAAAAGTAGAGGTTTATCTCCACAAGAAATTAATAATATGGCAGATAATTTATCCATCAGAAGTCCTCAAGATGCAGTGAAATATAAATTAGTGGATGAATTAAAATATGAAGATGAAGTGTTTAGCGCCATCAAAAAAAATATTAACATCGCTGAAACAGATAAAATTAACTTTGTTTCCTTAACAGATTATACAGCAGCTAGTAAAGATTCAAAGATTTCTACTAATAAAATTGCAGTCATTTATGCAGTTGGAGAAATTGAAAGTGGAGAAGGAGATGATGAAAAAATTGGTAGTGAAAGAATTGCTAAAGCCATTAAAGAGGCTCGTTTAGATAAAAATGTAAAAGCGATTGTATTGCGTGTTAATTCACCAGGAGGAAGTGCATTAGCAAGTGATGTGATTTGGAGAGAAACCGTATTAGCACAAAAAGCAAAGCCATTCATTGTATCTATGGGAGATGTTGCAGCTAGTGGTGGTTATTATATTAGTTGTGCTGCTGATAGAATTTTTGCTCAGCCTAATACAATTACTGGTTCTATTGGTGTATTTGGAATGATACCAAATGCTCAAAAAGCATTATCTGAAAAATTAGGAATCACTATTGATACGGTTAATACAAACAAGCATAGTGATGTAGGAACTATTTTAAGAGGTGCAACACCAGTTGAATACGAATACATTCAGCAAAGTGTAGAACATATTTATGATGTGTTTATTACTAAAGTAGCAGCTGGTCGAAAAACTACTAAAAATAATATTGATAGTATTGGACAAGGACGAGTTTGGAGCGGGGCAGATGCTATTAAAATTAATTTAGTAGATGAATTAGGTGGTATTAATGATGCCATTGCTTATGCAGCTAAACAAGCTAAAGTAAGTGATTATAAATTAGTAGAATTACCAAAACAAAAAGATCCATTACAAGAATTATTAGGTAATACTAAAGAGGAAATGGAAACTCGCTCAATGAAATCTAATTTAGGAGAGACGTATTTATATGTAAAACAAATTAAAAATGTTTTAAATATGAAGGGCGTTCAGGCACGTTTACCTTACGAAATGATTATAGAGTAGGTTTAATCTCTAAACAAAAAACTCATCTACGGACTGTAGATGAGTTTTTTGTTTTTACAAGAATTTTATTTCTAATACTTTTTGAAGCCAAAAAGTAACAAAATCATAGCGCCCTCAACAATGAGTTAATTGCTTATATAAATATAGGATGGAAAATAAATTCTATTTAGAGTTTGTCGGCCTATTAAAATTTAGCGTATAAATCAAGTAGTATCAAAAGTGGAGGCATGTGTGGAGATTGTTCGGGCTGTTCGCGAAGCGCTTCGAACAATCAGATTGATACTACACAGATTTTAGCTAAATTTTAATGAGCCTTGAATTTTTGGTTCTTTTGTTTCAAGACAAAAGAACGGAGAAATGCTAACATTTTTTAAGAAATCCTTTCTTTGAAAGTAATTTTTAATCCCTATTTTCACTAAAAATTAACCAGATATGAAGAAGATAGCACTTGTTTTTTGTACCTTATTTACTGTTTTAGGATTTTCTCAAAATACTCCTCCTTTAAAGCCAGTTACTTGGGAAGTTGGTTACATGCAGACTAGCCCTACAGAAGGAAATATTATTTTTACAGCTAGCATCGATAAAAAATGGCATATATACTCTCAACGTCCAACAGATGTAGGTCCAATTCCTACTTCTTTTACAGTAACTCCAAATGATAATTATGAATTAATAGGCAAAGTTGAAGAAGGGCAAGCCCATGAAGAATACGTGGCAGCATTTGAGGCAAAAGTGTTTGTTTTTTCGGAAAAAGCAGTTTTTAAGCAAAAAATCAAGTTAAAAAATACTAATAAAACTACTACAAATTGTTCATTAGAGTTTATGACTTGTAATGATGTTCAATGCTTGCCTCCGACTACACTTGACTTTACAATTGTTATTCCTGATTCTGGAACAAAAAAATAGCCTTTTAGGAATCATATAATCATAGCATTTGAATTGTAAACTCAAATGCTCTATAATTTAATTAGTTTTACTTTTACCACATAAATCTGTTTATGCTAAAAAAAATATCCCTTCTTCTTTTATTTATTACTAGTTCGTTTCTTATTGCTCAAGAATCGCCTGTTCATTTTAAAATGTCAACAAAAAAGATTTCAGATTGCGAATACGATTTGAAATTTGATGCATCGATAGATGATACTTGGCATGTATATTCTTTAACACCAGTAAAAGATGGTCCTAATCCAACGGTATTTATGTTTACAAAATCTGCTGATTATGAATTGGTAGGTAAACCAACAGAAAGTAAACCTGTAAAGGAGTTTGATAAGGTATTTGAAATGAATGTTCAGTATTTTGTAAAGACGGCCACTTTCACACAACGCATTAAATTAAAGTCAGATAAAAAAATAACCATTAAAGGTAAATATGAATACCAAGCTTGTACGGAAGAAAAATGTATTTTCCCTCCAGCAGATGCTTTTGAGTTTTCTTTGCAAGGAACGGCTGCTTGTTTATCATCGCTAAGCACGGCAGTAACAGTAACAACAGGAGACATTGTATCTGCGGTTGTACCAAGTATTTCGGATTCTGTTTCAGCAAAAGATACTATCAATTCGGCAGTTGAATCCACATCAGAGGAAGCTGTTATTTCTCAAGGTATACCAAAAGAAACTCAAGAAGTTCCAAAATCGTGGTATGCTATTTTTATTGCAGGATTTATTGGTGGAGCATTAGCTTTACTAACACCTTGTGTGTTTCCTATGATTCCTATGAATGTAAGTTTTTTCACCAAACAATCTAAAACAAAGGCTCAGGGAATTCGTAATGCTTTATTGTATTCAGTTTCTATTATTATTTTATATGTTGGTTTAGGACTTGGTGTTACAGTTATTTTTGGTGCAGGAGCCTTACACTCTTTATCCACTAATGTCTGGTTTAACTTAGCGTTTTTTGTTTTATTGCTAGTATTTGCTATGTCTTTCTTGGGTGCTTTTGAAATTACCTTACCAAGTGGTTTCGTTAATAAAATGGATGCTAAATCAGATAAGGGCGGATATATCGGTATTTTCTTTATGGCTTTTACTTTAGCCTTAGTTTCTTTTTCTTGCACTGGCCCAATTATCGGAACGTTATTAGTTGAAGCTGCAGGAACAGGTAATTTAGCTGGTCCGTTTTGGGGAATGTTTGGTTTCTCTTTAGCTTTAGCTTTACCATTTGGATTATTTGCAGCTTTCCCGGGATGGTTAAATTCATTACCGCAATCGGGAGGATGGTTAAATGCAGTGAAGGTAACTTTAGGTTTTTTAGAATTAGCTTTAGCTTTAAAATTTGCTTCTAATGCCGATTTAGTGGTTCAAGCGGGTATCTTAACTCGCGAAGTATTTGTTGGTTTATGGATTGTGATATTTGCTTTACTGACGATGTACTTAGTTGGTATGTTTAAAACATCACATGACAGTGATTTAAAACACGTATCTGTTGGACGCTTATTTGTAGCAATGACTTCTTTCTTTATAGTTATTTATTTAATACCAGGAATGTGGGGCGCTCCTTTAAAATTATTTTCTGGTATTTTACCTCCATTAGAATATTCTGAATCTCCTCATGGTTTTGGTGGTTCAAGTGCAGGAGCTTCTGCACAGGCTTCTTTACCAGCTGATGCTGAGTTTAGTAAATACATGGAAGTAAATAAAAATGGTATTGTTCATTTTAAAAACGACTACGAGCATGCTTTAGCGTATTCAAAAAAAGTTGGTAAACCATTATTAATTGACTTTACAGGACATGCTTGCGCTAACTGTCGTAAAACTGAAGATTATGTGTGGCCAGATGCAGAAGTAACCAAACGTTTAAATAACGATGTAGTGCTAGTGTCTTTATACGTAGATGATAAACGTGAATTAGATCCTAAAGATTATATGAAAGTGCAATGGTATGGTAAGGAAAGAGAAATTACCGACATTGGCGATAAGTTTAAATATATGGAAGAAAAAAAATACGGACAAAGCACCCAGCCTTTGTATGTATTAGTTGATGGTAACGAACAGGTGATTGCACCAATTCGTGGATATAATCCAAGTATTCCTGAATATATAACTTGGTTACAAGACGGAATTGATAAATACAAAAAGTAAATTATGCGATTTGTTATTCAGCGTGTTTCTGAAGCTTCAGTAAAAATTGACAGCTCTATTTATTCTGAAATACAAAAAGGTTTTTTAGTATTAGTAGGTATTGAAGAAGCCGATACCAAAGACGATGCTGATTGGTTGTGTAATAAATTAATTTCGATGCGAATCTTTTCTGATGCAGATGATAAAATGAATTTATCATTACAAGATGTGAATGGCGAGGTGCTCTTAGTTTCTCAATTTACATTGTTTGCCTCTACTAAAAAAGGTAACCGACCTTCCTTTATTAAATCTGCTAAACCTGATATTGCTATTCCTCTTTATGAATACTGCATCCAACAATTATCTACTTTATTAAGTAAAACAATTAAAACAGGGAAATTTGGCGCCGATATGAAAGTAAGTTTAGTGAATGATGGGCCTGTTACTATTTTAATGGATAGTAAGAGTAAAGAATAAATAGATTTATTTTTTGTCTAAATTTAACCGATAAGTTAATACAAATTGAAAAATCATTCCATTTGAAAAATTTGAATTTAGTTGCTGTCGTTTTGGTCCAATAAAGGTTGCGGGAAGCCCAAAATTTACTTTATCCTGTTGGTCATACACTTTATAGCTTCTACCAAACGACTGACCAACTTTAGTTTGTAGGCTTATGCTTTTTGTAAAGTTAAATTTTAAATATCCAAATAACTCATTCGTTGACTTTGTAACGTAAGTGTTAGGATTTCCTTCGGTTACATTGTTTAAATGATAAGTTCGAATTTGTCCATTAAAATTACAGCCCACATGCATAAAGGATAATATTTTATAGTTAACATCTGCTTGCAGAGGTAGCATAATATTTACTTCCAGTTTTTTATTTGAACTTTGGTAGTATAAGCCTAGCATGGGCACAAAAAATGGTCCAAATAATTCGGAGTTATAATACAAACCCATTTTGTAATTCAAATTATCTCGCTTTTTGTATTTGAATAAAGCAATACCACCTAACTGAAAATCTCTATGATTAAATGAATTATAATCAGAAGCGATTTTAGGCAGGGCCACAACAGTTGCCGACCATCTTTCGTTAAGTTGTTTATTGAACCCCAATTTTAAAGTACTAGAACCGAAATTTTTAGGTATGCCATTAGTGAATAATTTGGTTTGAATGCCTTCATAAATAACTCCAGTTAATACAGATAACTTATCGTTTAATTTTACTGGCATTGTTAAATCAACTAATAGTTCGTTCAATCTTGTTTTTGTAGAGCTTGAATCAAATGTGTTGTTTGGAGTAGTGCTTGCATTTACTTTCAATATATCAACATAGTTTTGAGAAAGTACGATGGTACTACTTAGAAAAATTCTGATTAATAAAATATAGCGTTTCATATTTGATAGTTTTTGATGATTCAAAACTACAATCTCAAACTGAGTTAGAGTAATTACTTTACTCAGCAAAATTTTGATAAGTAAGTAATAATGCCAATATAGGTTAGTAGCTATACAAAAATTATTGTATTTGGGCTTTTTTCGTAATGAAAATAGAGTTGTTTGCAGTTTTTGCAAATATTTAAAAGGGAGATTGTGGATTAATGCATGAGAATTAACTCGCTTTAATCTCCTCAATTAGCAATTGAATAGAAGTTACCCCTCTAAACTCATTTACTTTTATTTTGTAAATAATGTCAACAGGGATGTTGCGTTTAAAGAAGTTTAAGAAATCACCTTTATTAAAAGCAATGGCTTCTATTTTGGTGAGTTGTGTATTGGGTTGGTAAACTTCTAATTTTAAATGATTAGCACCAACTACTTTGGCAAAGCCTGTATCTAATACATTACGACTCACAAACACAGGCGTCATGTTATGTGGACCATGTGGAGCAAACTGATTTAAAATACGAATCAATTTATCGTTGATATCATCTAAAGCAATTTCTAAATCTACTTCAATAGTTGGAATAAGCATCTCTGGTTTAATAGTACGAGAGACTTCATTTTCAAAAGCGTCAATAAAGGCTTTTACGTTTTCGGTTTTTAAAGATAAACCAGCCGCAAATTTATGTCCACCAAATTGTTCTAATAAATGACTGCAATTTTCGATAGCAGTATATACATCAAAATCTTTCACACTTCGTGCAGAACCTGTTGCTATACCATTTGATTCGGTTAAGATAATGGTTGGTTTGTAATAGCGCTCAATCATACGAGAGGCAACAATACCTACTACACCTTTATGCCAACTAGGATTAAATAATACCGTTGATTTTTTGAAAGGTGTAATTGGATCTAAATCCATCGTTTCAAAAGCTTCATCGGTAATGCTAATGTCAATATCTCTCCGTTGAGAATTTGTTTCGTTTATTTTTTTAGAAAATTCCGTGGCTTCATCAATACCGCTAATTAAAAGCTCCACGGCTTTGGAGCCATGTTCAATTCGCCCAGCAGCGTTAATACGCGGCGCAATGGTAAATACCAACGTGTTAATATCTAGTTCTCTATCTTGTTGTTTGTTTAGTGCTAATAATGCTTTTAAACCAGGACTAGGATTTGCGTTTAATTGCTTTAACCCAAAATGTGCGAGTACACGGTTTTCATCTGTGATAGGAACTATATCTGCAGCAATACTAGTTACTACTAAATCTAAATACTCAAATACTTCTTGTTCGTCAATACCATTTTGTATGCAAAATGCTTGTGCTAATTTAAAACCAATACCACATCCGGCTAACTCTTTGTAAGGGTAGGGGCAATCATGTTGTTTTGGGTCTAATACGGCAATAGCTTTTGGAATTTCATCACCTGGTAAATGGTGATCACAAATAATAAAATCAACATTTTTAGAATTAGCGTAATCAATTTTATCGTTGGCTTTAATGCCGCAATCTAAAGCAATAATTAAAGAGTAATTATTTTCGGCAGCATAATCAATACTCTTAAACGAAATACCATAACCTTCAGCGTATCTATCAGGAATATAATAACGCATTTCTTTAATATACTTTTTAAAGAAACTATATACGAGAGCTACAGAGGTGGTGCCATCTACATCATAATCTCCAAAAATTAATACCTTCTCATTATTAGCAATGGCTTTTACAATGCGTTCGATAGCCACGCCCATTCCTTTCATTAAAAAAGGATCGTGTAACATATCTAAACTCGGGCGAAAAAAGGATTTGGCATCTTCGAAGGTTTTAACGCCTCTTAAAGATAAAAGCTTAGCAATGGTTGCGTCAACTGATAATTCGTTTTGTAAAGAAGAAACAACTTCTGAATCGGTGATTTGATGTATGTTCCATTTTTT
>JBKJPW010000117.1:0-20121 GCA_046594225.1 Bacteroidia bacterium | reverse complement strand
AACGCTGCTAAAAAAGCGTTCATCATGAACCGTGTTGGTGACTTAGGTTTCTTAATGGGAATCATTTTAATATTTGTCACTTTCGGTAGCATTTCTTATGATCAGGTATTCTCTATTGCATCTAGCGGAGATCACACAACAGTAACGATAATTGCTCTATTATTATTTATTGGAGCAATGGGTAAATCAGCACAATTACCATTATATACTTGGTTGCCAGATGCGATGGCAGGTCCAACTCCAGTGTCTGCATTAATACACGCAGCAACAATGGTAACAGCAGGTATTTATATGATTGTTCGTTCAAATGTATTTTATTCTATGTCTGACGAGGCTTCTCATATAGTTGCCATAGTTGGTGTAGCAACAGCATTATTTGCAGCAACGATTGGTTTATTTCAAAACGATATTAAAAAAGTATTGGCTTATTCAACGGTATCTCAATTGGGATTAATGTTTTTAGGTTTAGGAGTTGGAGCTTACAGTTCATCTGTATTTCACGTTACAACTCACGCCTTCTTTAAAGCATTATTATTCTTAGGAGCAGGTTCTGTGATTCACGCTATGGGTGGCGAACAAGATATGCGTAAAATGGGCGGTTTATGGAAACATTTACCAATCACAGGAAAAGTAATGGCTATTGGCACTTTAGCAATTAGTGGATTCCCTTTATTATCAGGTTTCTTTTCAAAAGACGAAATTTTAGCTCATACATACGAGCATAGTCCAACCTTATGGTTCTTTGGTCAAGTAGCTTCAATCTTAACAGCTTTCTATATGTTCCGTTTATTGTTCTTGACATTCTTCGGTAAATTCAGAGGAACGCACGAACAAGAGCATCATTTACATGAGTCGCCAAGCACCATGACAATTCCATTAATTGTGTTGGCTATATTATCAATTTTTGGTGGAGTATTAGGATTACCTGAATTTTGGGGCACTACAAATTGGTTTCATCATCATTTAGATTCAATTATCGTTCACAAAAATCCAAGTGTTTTAAATCATGCAAAAGAGTGGACGTTAATGTTTATTGCAACAGCTGCGGCCTTAGCAACTATTTTCTTTGCGTATATGGTATATATTAAAAACAACATATTACCTGAAGCTAAAGATGAAAAGTTAACGGGCATCAAAAAATTAATTTACAATAAATATTATGTAGATGAAATATACGAAGCATTAATTCGTAAGCCGTTAGATGGCCTTTCTATAGTGTTTTATAAATTTTTGGATTTACAAGTAGTAGATGGTATAGTTAACGGCGTGGGAAGTGCTGTTGTTGGAATTAGTTCAGTCGTTCGTAAAGCACAAACTGGACACATTGGATTTTATATTTTTGCAATGGTGTTAGGAATCATTACCATTTTATTTTACACATTCATTAAATAGATTTAAATTATAAATAAAAAGATATGTTAGTTGGATTATTAATTATTGTACCTCTTATAGCAAGCTTGCTAGTGTTTTTTACAAAAGGAAACGCAAGTAGAACAGCTGCTTTAGGATTATCGGTTTTAGAATTTATTTTATCATTAGTTGTTTTGTTTCAATACAAACACAATCCTGATGCTACAAACTTGTTATTAAACTGCGCTTGGGTTGAATCGCTAGGAATTCACTTTGCGGTGAGTATAGATGCATTATCTATGTTAATGGTATTATTAACTACTTTCTTAGTGCCATTAATCATTCTATCTTCATTCAATACCTCATACGAAAAACCAAATTCATTTTATGGATTAATCTTGTTAATGCAAATGGCTTTAATAGGAGTGTTTACAGCTAATGACGGATTCTTATTTTATGTGTTCTGGGAATTAGCATTAATTCCAATTTACTTTATTTGTTTATTGTGGGGAGGAGAAAATCGCGGACGCATTACTTTTAAATTCTTCGTTTACACGTTATTAGGTTCTTTATTTATGTTGGTTGGTTTAATTTATTTATACAGCCATACAGGTTTTGATACAGGCATTAAATCATGGGCTGTAACTGATTTGTACCAAGCTGGTAAATCAATGAATTTAAGTCAACAATCATTTGTGTTCTGGTGCATCTTTTTAGCATTCGGTATCAAAATGCCAATATTTCCTTTACATACGTGGCAACCTGATACTTATGTAAATGCTCCAACGCAAGGAACCATGTTGTTATCAGGTATCATGTTAAAGATGGGGACTTTTGGTTTAATTAAATGGTTATTGCCAATGACTCCTTTAGCATTAGCAGAGTGGGGAGGTGTAGCAATTGGTTTATCAGTGTTCGGTATTTTTTACGCATCATGTATTGCTATCGTACAAAAAGATTACAAACGTTTAATTGCCTATTCATCTATTGCTCACGTTGGTTTAATTGCTGCAGGTATTTTATCTTGCAATCAACAAGGTATTCAGGGTGCCGTGATGCAAATGTTAGCACATGGTGTTAATGTGGTAGGTTTATTTTTAATTGCTGATATTTTAATGCGTCACACCGGAACTCGTGAAATGGAAAAATTAGGTGGTATTAGAAACATGAATGGCAACTTTGCGGTATTGTTTTTAGTAGTGATGTTAGGCTCTGTTGCTTTACCATTAACTAATGGTTTTGTTGGAGAGTTTTTATTAATCAACGGTATTTATCAATACGGCCCTTGGATTGCAGGTTTTGCAGGTTTAACAGTTATTTTAGGAGCGGTTTATATGTTACGTAGTTACCAGGCTATTATGTTAGGAGAAAGAAAAGATTCGGCTATTGCGTTCGGTTCGTTAGCTAGTTCTGATAAATTGGTATTATATATTATTTGTTTTGTTATTGTTGCTTTTGGTGTATATCCAAAACCATTAAATGATTTAGCGGAAGAAGGAACAAAAATGATAATGATGTCAATTAGATAATGAGTCGATTTGACAATTGAAATAAATTTAAAACAAGAAAATAATTAATTAATGATTTTAGAAATAAATTTTTTTGACGTAGTTGAAAAATCTTAAATCTTAAATCTTAAATCTTAAACCAAAGTATGAAAGGTCTTTTTATAATTAGTGCACTGGGAATTTTAGCCATGTTGGCCGAAATTTTTAAATTCAAAAAATTATTGTATCCAATTGTGTTAGTTGGTATTTTAGGGGCGTATGCTGCTAACTTCATGGAGTGGGGCCAAAATAACATGTCTATTCCAATGTTTAATAACATGATTCATTTTAATGACATGTCATTAGCATTTAGTGGTGTTATTTTAGTAACTGCTTTCTTTTGGTTTATTTTGGCGAATGATTATTTTGAAGAAGATCACGTTACTGATCATTTTGCATTAGTGTTATTTGCCTTAGTTGGTGCGTTAATGTTAACGTCTTTCAGAAACATGACAACCTTATTCTTAGGCATTGAAATTTTATCTATTCCAATGTATGTATTGGCAGCGAGCCGTAAAAGAGATTTAGCGTCTAATGAAGCAGGATTCAAATATTTAATTATGGGATCTTTTGCATCAGGCTTTTTATTATTTGGTATCGCTTTAATTTATGGAGCTACAGGAAGCTTTGATTTAATGGCAATACGTTCATTCATTAGTCACGCTCATGGAGATTTGCCTGCTTTCTTTTATGCAGGTGTATTAATGGTGCTAGTGGCTATGTTATTTAAAGTAAGTGCAGCACCTTTTCATTTTTGGGCTCCTGATGTTTACGAAGGTTCGCCAACTGTTATTACGGCGTTAATGAGTACGATTGTTAAAACAGCTGCCTTTGCGGCCTTTATGCAATTATTCGTCATTGTTTTTGGTGGAATAAGCGATACTTGGAGTATGATTTTAGCAGTTGTTATTGCATTATCATTAGTGGTTTCAAACATTACGGCAGCTACACAGCAAAGTGTAAAACGTATGTTAGCCTATTCAAGCATTAGCCACGCCGCATTTATGTTAATGGCAATTTTAGCACATACAAAAAGTTTTGCAAGTATTAATGCTATTTTATATTACTCTTTAGCTTATTCAATTGGTTCTATTGCAGCTTTCACAGTTGTGTATAATGTTTCTAAAGCAAAAGGAAGTGCAAATATCGAAGCATTTAATGGATTAGGAAAACGTCATCCATTTATGGCAGCGTGTATGGTTGTTGCCATGTTATCATTAGCTGGTATTCCGGTAACTGCAGGATTCTTTGCTAAGTATTTTGTATTTACAGTATTAATTGGCACATCATTTAAGTGGTTAATTATTTTGGCAATTTTAACATCAGCAGTGGGTGTTTATTATTACTTCAAAGTAATTATTGCCATGTATTTTAAACAAGAAGATATGCATGAAGAAGTGAAGATGGAAACATCACATGTTCTTTTATTGGCATTAACAACGTTATTTACAATTGCAGTAGGATTAGTTCCTAAGTATGTCATCGAAATTTTTGGCTAGAAATAAAACTTGAGCTTATTAAAGAATATTTAGATATACCATCGTTTTTAAATAAAACGAATCTGTATTTTCAAAAATTAGACCCTTCATCTAAGGCTATATTTCACAGGCGAGTTGAGCAATTTATAGACAGAAAATCAATTACGGGCCGCCAAAATTTTTTAGTTACTCAGGAAGTTCAAGTTACTTTAGCAGCAGCAGCTGTTCAATTAACTTTAGGATTAGAAACTTGGGACTTAGATTATTTTAACCAAATTTTAATTTATCCTTCTGAGTATCAAAATCCACAAACACGTCAAATGCATAAAGGCGAAACCAACATGGGAGGCTTTATGTGTTTTAGTTGGAATGATTTTTTAAGAGGAAATCAAACTCCTGATGATAAAATAAATTTAGGTCTTCATGAATTCGGACATGCCTTAAGATTTAGCGGTATTCAAGGAAATGAAACTGATTATTTTTTTGATAATTATTTTAAGCGTTGGCTTGCCTGTGCCTCACGAGAATATACTAGAATGCGAAAAGGCTATGCCAGTATTTTAAGAAAATATGGAGCCGTGAATATTAATGAATTTTTCAGTGTTGTTGTCGAGACTTTTTTTGAGAGACCAACAGAATTTAAAACTAATTTACCAGAGCTATACCATCATACTTCTATTTTATTAAACCAAACAACTGCCATTGATGGTTCTATCGTTTTAAATTGTAGAGAGAGTTTAATGAAGCTAAATATTGCAAAAGATATTAAGGAAAATAGAGATGTTTTAAAATATGTTTTGCCAAATAGTGGTGCTATGTATGCGGCTATATTATTTGTCATATTTGCAGGGTTTACTTTATTAGGAGGTGGATATAAACACCCGCCAGCATACATATTATTAATTTTAGCCAGTTTGTGTTGGATGCGTCTAGAAAGAAAATACACAAGAGCATATTTTAAAAATAAAAATCTTCTTATCGAAAAAGGGTTCTTTTTAACAAAAAATCCTCATTCCAAAACTTTACCAATATCCCAATTGATTTCGCTTTATGTAAATTATTCTGAATTTGATGGTAGAAATAAAGTAAACTCCTGCATTCTTACCTATTATTATGAAGGTGATTTTTACGAAGAAGAGTTGTATTTTGAGTTTACTCAACCAACATTCGATTTATTGTGTGATGAGTTGATTGCAAATTATGTGCACGTACATATTGTAAATCAGTAATTAAGGCCTAAAAATCAATCTTTTTTAACTAAATCAAATAAATTATTCACTCATTCTTGTTTATATAAAGGATTAATTAGTCAGTTAAAACTTGACATTCATCGATTTTTATTTAACTTTGTTAAAAAAACATACTATGCTTATTAAAACAGGTGGCTCAATTTTAATTCCGGTCGATTTTTCTAAACAATCGTTAATTGCCATTGAACAATCTTATAACCTAGCTAAGTACACAAATTCCAAATTAATTATTCTGCACGCATCGCCTAACAGCAATCATGAACATGAGGCTGACCTTAAAACGATTGTAGAAAATTGCATTAAAAATTCAGGCCAACCAGCAGAATATTTAAATCTAAAAGGAGACATTTATGAGTTAATAGATAAGAAAGCTGAAGAGTTAGATTGCGCTTTAATTGTTATTGGACTAGATACTCAAATTCGATTCAGAAGTTTTTTAGGTAGTAATACCAATGTGAGTAAATTTTTAAAACATGCACCCTGTCCAATTATTACTATGCGCTCTATTGATAATAGAAATAGTTGTCGTAATATTTTAATGCCAATTGATTTGAGTGCTGAGAGTCGTGAAAAAGTAGGTGTAGTTGTTCAATTAGCACAATATTATAAAGCGGATGTTCGTATCGTTTCCGTATTTAATCCAAATGACGAAAAATATGAAAATAAATTATTACCCTATTTAAATCAGGTCAAAAAATTTATTAAAGACAGAGGCGTAAATTGTACAAATAAATCTATTCCAAGTAATAATGCTGTTGAGGCTATTGTTAATTACGCTAATAATAATGAATGTGACTTAATCGTTCAAATGAATCATAAAGATTTAAGTTTAGGCGAATTATTTGGTGGAGCTGTTTCTCAAAAAATGGTTGAACAAAGTAATGTTCCTGTTCTTTCTATCAATCCAATGAAACGCGAAAGCATTAGTAGCGGTATTCATTAGCGCTTTGTTTTTTATATCTAATTAGGCATTTATTATGTAATGTTTACTTTGTTTTATGTAAGATATTTCTATTCTTATATATTATCTTTAATAGAACATGAAATTTTTTAAAAGATTCTTATTTACAATTCTCATTATATTTACTTTTGTTATTGGTAGTATTTTTGTTATTGTACTCTTTTATAAAAAAGAAATAGTAACACTATTAACAACTAATTTAAAAATTCAGTACGGCATTACTTTAAAAGCAGAGGATGTAAGAGTTTCAATTTTTAATAATTTGTCTAGCGCTTCCGTGCAATTAAAAAATGTTTATTTGGCTAATGATTTGCAGCCAAATGAGCCAATTGTAAAAGCCAACTCTTTATTTTTATCATTTAACTTAAAACAATTGTTTAATGGACAGTTTATTGTAAATTCTATTTCTATTGAAGATGCCGAAATTAATTTAGTTAAGAATTCAGAAGGTTTAAAAAATTATGAATTTATAAGAAAAGATTCTCTTAGTAAAGATAATTCGGCTATTCGGCTTGAAATATCTAAAGTTAGAATTACCAATACCCAGTTTAAATTTTTAAATAAAAAATATAATAAAAAAATTGAGTTTACCTTTATTGATAATTTTATTAAACTAACAAATTTTTCGGACGGCGTAAAAGCTGACGTTGCAGGAGATGTTTTCATAAAAGGCCTATTGTTTAAACCCGAAAAAGGTCCTTTTTTAAGTAATACTTTAGCAACCTTAAATTTAGAAGCTTCCATCTGTTTTCCACGCAAAGAAATTTTTGTACATAACCCCTCCAATGTAAAAATTAATAACCAGCAATATAATCTTTCAGCGTTTGTCGAACTAAAAGAAAGAAAACGATTAATATTAAAGCTGCACGCAAAAAAATTAGAATATCAAAAAGCCGTTAATTTATTAAATTACGGAATAAAAAAAGGCCTGTCAGGTATTAAGATTGTTAAACCTGTAGATGCAAAAGCATTGATCGTAGTTCAGATTGGTGAACAACAAGATCCAATTATTATAATGGACATTAGCAGCAAAGATAATAAGGTAATAATAGGTAAATCTAAAATCCCTTATTCAAATGTGTCGTTCCAAGCTTCTGTTATTAGTTTGGATTCATCGTTATCAAAAGGAGATGCGAATCACGCTAAAGTTATTCTGAAACAAATAAAAGGTAATGTTTATGATTTTCCTTTTACGGGCGCTATGTTAATCACCAGTTTCACCGACCCTTTTATAACGATTAACGCTAAACTTTTTGTAGATGTAAAAAAAATCGACTTTAAACCAGGAAAAGAATTCGATTTAAATGGTTCTGCTACGGCGTTAATTAGATATTCAGGGCCAGCAAAACAATTAAATCACGATCAGTTTTTAGATGCACCTATGGATTTAAATGCTAAAGTGAAATTTAATAATGTGAGTTATCGCGAAAAAAACAAGCCTTACGTTTATTTGGTAAATGGTAATGCGTTAGTTACCAATAAGACATTAACATTTAATAATTTATTATTAAAAATGAATGGCGGCACCTTAAGTTTAAAAGGTTCGGCTGATAATTTTGTGAAATATGTTTTAGGCTACACCAATGGATTTAAAGCAAAATTAAATGCAACTACGGATTACTTTGATTTAACAAGTTATATTGTGAAGAAAGCGGATACACTATCGGAATCTAAAATCACTAAACAAGATTTAAAAACAGCAGATGAAGAAAGCGTTTTTGAGTTTGATGTTTCTTTGTTGGCTAAACAATTATTAATTAAAAAAGTGCAAGCTTATAATGCCTCAATTGATTTACATTATAAAACGAAACTGCTTACTCTTAAATCGTTGGATGTTTACACATCAGATGGAAAGCTAAATGCTACAGGAACTATTTACGATTTACACAAAATCGACGCAGAGATTACTACCCAAAATATTAACGTTAATAAATTATTAAACCAGTTCGAAAATTTTGGACAAAAAGCTATTGTAAGCGAAAACTTACAAGGCAATCTTTTTTTAAATGCCAAACTAAAAATTGATTTAGATGAAAAGATGCAAGTCATAGGGAATTCGATGAAAGGAGAGGTAAAGCTTAAATTAAAAAGCGGACACTTGCTCAATTTAGAGTCTCTCCAAAAAATCTCAGATTATATTTTCAGAAATAGGAATTTTCAAGACATCGCCTTTACTGAAATAAATGAAACATTTCATATTGATGGATTTAAAATGGAAATTGAAGAAATGGAGATAGCCTCAAATGTTTTAAATTTATATATGAGTGGCGTTTATAATTTTAAAGAACAATCCAATATTAATATTTTGTTGCCATGGAATAATCTAAAAAAACGCGGAAAAAATTATATTCCTAAAAACTCGGGTCAATCTGCTGAAAATTCAAAAGGACTAAAGCTTAATTATTCAGGCATGCCTAATAAAATGAAGCTTAGTTTAGGGAATAACTAAGGGTTATTATTCTTAACAATCTGGTAACATTCATCTAAAGTTAACTTAAAGCTAGTTAAGTTAATTTGTGAAGTGAAAAAGGAAATAATCATAATTTTTATATTAACTGTTTTTGTTTGTGCATTAAGCTTTGCCGGCGAAATGCCAAAGGCTCCTAAAACAAAATCAATGATATTAAGTGGTAAAATTACAGACACAAAAAGTAATGAATATTTAGCAGGCGTTAAAATAGCTTGTGCTAATTGTCAAAAAACAGTGTATTCTGATTTAGACGGTAACTTTTTTATATATCTAGAAGTAAGTACCGATGAAAATTTAACACTAGAATTTTCGCAAGTCGGCTATTCTTCTAAAACCTTTAATCTAAAGGACTTACAAGCTAATTCAGGTAGTTTATTCATTGATTTAGTTTCGGAGTAAAAAGTTCTAATGTAAAGTTAAAGTTAAGTTTTTGTTACCTCTGTAACAAATAATGGCATATTTTGGTATAATTGTATTAGAAATCGTATTTGATTTTTAATTCTAATAATTTAATACCAGAAACCATGAAAAATTTAGTTCTCTTAGCTTGTTTGTTTGTAGGAAGTATTGCTTTAGCTCAAGACATTTCTTTTGATAACGGATCTTATACAAAAAACCAAGTTGCTTATACTGGAGTTCAAACGCTTTATTATGCAAATGGAGCCGTTAAGGAAGTTTTAAATATTAAGGATGGTAAATTGAATGGGGAAGTTGTAAAGTATTTTGAGAACGGACAAAAAATGGAAGTTGGACAATACGAAAGCAATTTAAAATTTGGTTTATGGTCACGCTTTAATACAACAGGAACATTAATAGCAGAAGCATCTTATAAAAATGATAAAAAAGATGGTACTTGGATGGTATATGATGATAAAGGAAGTAAATTATTTAAAATGGAATATAAAGACGGAGAAAAAGTTGGTACTTGGACTCAATGGGATGAAAACGGTGAAGTTGTAAAAACAACCGATTACGCATCGATGTAATAGATAATATTTAAAATATAAAAAGCCATCTACTATTTTCAGTAGATGGCTTTTTGCTGTTGTATTATGTTTAAATTCTTATGCCAACCACGCACACATCATCTACTTGTTCTAATTCACCTTTCCAATTATTAAAAGTAGTTTCAAGTATTTGTCTTTGTTCCGCCATTGGTTTATCTGTAGATTTAATCAGTGTTTCTTCAAATACTTTTCGCATTAGTTTCTTTCCCTTAGGGCCACCAAATTGATCAGCATAACCATCTGTAAATAAGTAGATGCAATCATTTGTTTCTAGTTGAGTCATGATATTATCATAAGGTAAAACAATATCATTCATATTGCCTATGGCCTGTTTATTAGCTTTAAGTGTTTGTAAAGATTTATTTCTGATAATGTAAATTGGATTATTTGCTCCAGAGTAAGCCAATTGCTTGCTATCTAAATCAATTGCTACCAACGAAATATCCATCCCGTCTCTAATTTCAATATCACCATACCCGTGATTTAGAGTTGTAATGATTTTTTGATTTAAAAAATCTAAAGCATCTGCGGGAGTATTGATGTTTTTTTCTACAGCACTTTGATGTAAAAAATTAGAACCCAATAAACTCATAAAAGCACCAGGAACACCATGCCCTGTGCAATCTGCAACGGCAAGTAGTAAATAATCTTTTGATTTCCCTTCAACAGGAGTTGATTTTATTTTTCGTGCCCAATAAAAGTCTCCACAAACAATATCTCGTGGGTTATATAAAATGAAATAATTTTCTTTGAAAAACGCATCCAATAAATTTTTTGGAGGCAATAAAGCTTCTTGTAATCGTTTGGCATATCTCAAACTACTTATAATCTCTTCATTCTTTTCATCAACTTCTTCTTTTTGAAATTGAATAAGGGCTTTTGATTTTTCTAATTCCAAACGACTTTTAATTTCTTTATAAGTTAATCGATAACGATTTCTGATAAGGAACACGCAAAATATTAAAACGGTTAAAACTAATAAACCTCCATTAGTAATAAACTCATCAACTGTTAACGGACTATTTAAAATATAAAAGAAAACATTACTGATAATGGTTACTATTAATAATATCATTGATAGTTTCATTTCCCATAATACCATCATGCCGACGCCAATAAACAGAACCATATATGCAAAGGCATGTTTTTGTAAATGTGGAATGTCCATTACGCTCCACATGTAAGCATTTTGAACAGAAATACCCAACACTAAAATAAACATGCAGGTATAAATACTAATGTTTAAAATGTTTTTTGCTAATAAAGCAATTATACTGATGCCTGAAACGGCAATTCTGAATATTAAAAACGGAATCCAGAATTCTTGAATACTTAAGTAATCTCCTAAAAACCAAACCAGATTTAAAGAGATTCCAATCCAGCTAACAAGAACATGCGCCTTCTCAGTAGATTTGTAAAACTCTTCTTTTACGAAACTTTCAGGTATTGCTATGGTAGTATCTTTCATTAAAAAATCTAATATACTAAATAATAACCAACAAGTAAAGGAGATGTTTAGTTTATATTAAACAGCAGCTTCTTTATATTTCTCCATAAAATTCATAGATGTTTTCATCATCTCTGTAGAGCCTAAAAATAAAGGAGTGCGTTGGTGTAATTCCGAAATATCTAATTCCATAATACGTTTATAGCCATCTGTAGCCACACCGCCAGCTTGCTCAATAATAAATGCTAAGGGATTGCACTCGTATAATAAACGTAACTTCCCATTAGGAGATTTAGTAGTTGTAGGATAAATATAAATACCGCCTGTAATTAAGTTACGATGAATGTCAGCTACTCCAGAGCCAATATATCTGCTAGAGTATGGACGATTAGTTTTTATATCTTCTTCTTGACAATACTTAATGTATTTTTTTACGCCTTCAGGGAAATGTAAATAGTTTCCTTCGTTAATAGAGTACGTTTTGCCATCTGTTGGCATTTGCATGTTTGGGTGTGATAAACAAAACTCACCAATACTAGGGTCCAAAGTAAATCCATTAACACCTTTACCAGTTGTATAAACCAACATAGCCGAAGAACCATAGATAATATAACCAGCGGCAATTTGTTCAGTGCCACGTTGCATAAAGTCTTCATGCGTACCGGGCCCATTTAAGCTTGTGCGGCGGTAAATAGAAAATATAGTGCCTATAGATACATTAACATCAATGTTTGACGAGCCATCTAATGGATCCATCGCTACAACGTAGCGTGCGTTTTTCGAAATTTCAGAATCAATAGGTATAATATCTTCATTCTCCTCGCTAGCAATAGCGCAACATTCGCCACCTGCTTTTAAAGCCGCAATAAATTGATCGTTTGCAAATACATCCAGTTTTTTAACGCGCTCACCTTGTACATTGGTATCACCTGTTTCTCCTAATATTTCTACCAAACCAGCTTTAGTTACTTCACGATTCACGATTTTTGCAGCGATAGCTATATCTCTTAATAAACGAGACAACTCGCCTTTTGCAAATGGGAAATCGTTTTGTTTTTCAATGATAAACTGACCTAAAGTTTTTGCGTACATGTTAAATATGTTTAGAGTTAATAATCCTTTTAAAATACGACAATGCGTAGTGTTGTAAAGGTAATTTATTATTAATATAAAAGCAAAAAAGTGCTTCGTTTTGGGAAGCACTTTTCAGTATATTTTAGATAAGATTTATTTACTGTATTCGTCTTTTAAAAACTCCTTCCAATCACCAAGGTTCGAAATTACCTGTATTTGACGATAGTGTAAGTGAAACTGTTCATCATTTTCCTGAGAATTCAATATATTCAATCGATATTTATCAAAATTAGCTAGGGCGTATTTTTCTTCAGCACTTAATGATTTTCCGCTAAATTCCTTATCACGCAAGTCATTAATGCTTTCGGCACCACCAATATCTTGCTTGCTAAAAAAGCGGTTCGCTATATCATTCTTAAAGTTCATCAATCTCAAAGATATGAAATGGATTGATTAAATTAGCATTCTCAACTACACTGTTGCTAACAAAACAATGTTAAAATCAAAGTCTATTATTTTTTTGTGCGTCGTGTTTTTTACTGCGCACAATCTTGTTTCGCAACACAATATTGGTAGATATGAAATTCGTTGGGCTTTGAGACATCCCTTTGCGGCTATTAAAATAAATCATCATCTAAAAAAAGCAATGACTATTTATAGAGAAGTAAAAGACACTAAACAATTGGATGAAGTTGAAAGTGGCGGAACCTTAGATGCTTTTAGGCATTCTTTTACAATGGCTTATTTAGCCCAAAGAATAAATCCAAAAAAATTAAAAAAACTTGGAGTTGCACATGAAAAGGGAAATAAGCGGCAATTCGAAAAGAACATGAATGAAAATGGGGAAAGGGCCGATAGTTTAGCCTGTGAAATGGATTTGAGAAATAATGAACTTGGATTTTTAATTGGATTCAACAACAAAAGTTTGACCATTGACGAATTAAAAACAGAAATTTTAACCCAAATTAAGCAAGGAAATGCATGGATTTTGAAGAAAAATAGCCAAAATAAGTACGTTTCTTGCAATAATGAGGAAGTTTTGATTGATAATTTCAAAAATCAATGGTTTCTGCCAAAATGCTTAATTAAGAGTAATGAGTAGAAAAACGAGCCAATTTACTTTTTTGTAAATAAGTCTATTTTTTTGCTAAACTGTTGATAAGATTGAAAAAAAGTGTATATTTGCCGTCCATTTTGGGAAGAAGCTATGGGTAAAAGTCAGTACAAAATACAGTTTGGCGGTTTATCGATGGGAGAACACCAATTTGAATTTGATATTAAAGGAAAGTTCTTTGAGCAATTTAGTGAAAGTGAAATAACCGAAGCCGATATACAGGTAAAGGCCAATTTAGTAAAGCAAAATACGCTGATGCATATTTTATTTACTTTTGAAGGCACTGTAAAAGTAAGCTGCGACCGTTGTTTAATTGAGTATGATTGTCCGATTTTTGGACAAGAAAAACTAGTGATTAAACATGGTAACCCCGAAGAGAGTAGTGATGAAATATTAGTACTTAAAGAAGGGATTGATGAAGCAAACTTTGCACAATACTTATTTGAGTACATCGAATTATCCATCCCAAGCCGTAAAGTGCCTTGCGAAGATGAAGAGAATGACATGGATGTAGAGTGTGACGAAGAAACTTTAGCTAAATACAACGAACTAAAAATAGAAGAAGAACCGAGTGAAAATCCCGAATGGGATAAATTAAAAAATATAAAGTTTAACAATAATTAAAATTAAATACCATGCCTAATCCAAAAAGAAAACTATCCAGATCACGTAGAGATTCTCGTCGTGCAACTTACAAAGCACCACACATGACGATTGCTAAAGATACAACAACAGGTGAAGCACATTTATTTCACCGTGCACACTGGTTTGAAGGAAAACTTTACTACAAAGGGAAAGTAGTAATGGAAAAAGCAGTAAAAGCTTAATTTTTTTGAATACATATATTCAAAAACCTCCTTGTGAAAGCAAGGAGGTTTTTTTGTTTAAACTTACCTATAGACCTACAAGGTTTCAAAAACCTTGTAGGTCTTAATAAAAATGACAACAGAAAATCACACAACCTGCCCTCGCTGCCAACATATCTTTATTTGTAATCCAACAAATATTGCAGAATGTGCTTGCTCAAAAATTGAGTTATCGTTTAACGAAACCCAATACATTGCAACGCAATATTCAAATTGTGTTTGTAATACTTGTTTATTACATTTAAAAGATGAATTTTTGAAACTCAAATGATTTTTACTTCTTACAATAACATTATTAGTCCCTTGGGATTTTCTACTAAAGAAAATTATCAAGCGGTTTCTAATTCTATCGTTGGCGTAAAAAAAATAAAATTGCCTTTTTCGCAAGATGAATTTTGTGTAGCGAAAATAGATGATGAAAAAATTCAACAACATCTTTCTCAAATAAAAAATAGTGAAACGCATACCAAGTTAGAACAACTGAGTATTTTATCTATTCAAGATGTTATTAATCAAAGTGGCATTAATCCTCAGGATAGTAGAACTCTTTTAATTTATTCTACGACAAAAGGTAATATTGACATCCTCGAAGGGCAGTACAAAAATATTGATTCAAGAAGAGAATACTTACCTGTGTTTGCCAAACATTTACAATCTTATTTTAAATTAGCACATACACCTGTTGTATTATCAAATGCTTGTATATCTGGAATTTTAGCAATTATTATTGCAAAACGTTTTATTGAGCAAGGAAATTTTGATAATGTATTTGTTTGTGGCGGAGATATTTTATCAGAGTTTACCATTAGTGGTTTTAAATCATTTAATGCCATGAGTTCCGAGCCGAGTAAGCCTTTTGATGCTAATAGAGTTGGTATTAATTTAGGAGAAGCAGTTTCAACAATACTTATTACTAATAAAAAGGAATTGGCAAGTCCATACAATACACAAATAGTTAACGGTGCTTCGGCTAATGACGCTAATCATATTTCTGGTCCGTCACGCACCGGGGATGGTTTATTTCAATGTTTAACAGAAACTTTAAAAAATAACGACACTAGCGATATTGGATTTATTTCTGCACACGGTACAGCAACTCCGTTTAATGATGAAATGGAATCTATTGCATTTGATAGAGCAGGGTTAAATACAATCCCTGTTAATAGTTTAAAAGGTTATTACGGGCACACTTTAGGTGCAGCAGGAATTTTAGAAACAGTATTATCTTTAGAATCAATGAAACATCAGCGCTTACTAAAATCTGAAGGTTATGAAACAAAAGGCGTAAGTGGCAATATTACAATGATTGAAACTCATCAAGATAAATCATTTTCATCTTTTATAAAAACGGCTTCGGGCTTTGGCGGTTGCAATGCAGCGGCGTTGTTTGTCAAATTTAGAAATTAAACCATAAAAGTCATAAAAGAAAATAAAAGGGAACGAGGATTAAAAAAACATAATTAATAAAAGTATAAAACCTTTATGAACTTTTATGTCTTTTATGGTTCAAAAAAGGGATTAAAATTTACCATAAAAGTCATAAGAGAAAATAAAAGGGAACAAGGATCAAAGAAATAAAGTTATTATAACGTAAAACTTATATGAACTTTTGTGTCTTTTGTGGTTCAAAAAAATAAATGAGTACAATTTACCATAAAAGTCATAAAAGAAAATAAAAGGGAACAAGGATCAAAGAAATAAAATTATTATAACGTAAAACTTATATGAACTTTTATGTCTTTTATGGTTCAAAACATATAGTGTAAAAAATAAATGAGTACAATAACGTCATACGCGCATATCAAACATAACCAAGTTTCGGTTAATGGTTCGGTTGTATTTCAATCTATCGCGCCAAGCTTAAACGAATTTTTATCTGAAGCATATAAAGCTTTGGGTATTAGCTATCCTAAGTTTCATAAAATGGATGCGCAATGTAAACTAGGTTTTTTGTGTACGGAGTTTGCTTTAAAAGAAACGACATTTATTTCAGAAAACGATTTATCAAAAACAGCTATTGTTTTATCAAATGCAGCATCGAGTTTAGAAACCGATAGGGTGCATCAGCATTCTATTGACGATAAATCCAATTATTTTCCTTCGCCGGCTGTGTTTGTGTATACTCTGCCAAATATTACCATTGGCGAATTAGCCATTAAACATAAAATTACAGGAGAAAACGCTTTTTTTGTTTCGGAGCAATTTGATGCCAATTTATTAGTAAATTATACCGAAAGTCTATTTAATAATGGTACAGAGGCGGCTATTGTTGGTTGGGTTGAGGTGGATGGTGCCAACTTTGAAGCCTTCATTTTTTTAACTGAAAACGCAGAAAATATAAATAAAAATAGTATTTTTAAACCTCTTAATCAATCAAGTGTTATAACAATATACAATCAAACCAAATGGACGCATTAATCGAAAAATTAAAAGGGCAAATTATTGAGCAGTTAAATTTAGCTGAAGTAAAACCAGAAGAAATCAATCCTGATTCTCCATTATTTGGCGAAGGCTTAGGCTTGGATTCTATTGATGCATTAGAGTTAATTGTATTGTTAGAAAAACATTATGGTATTAAAATCCAAGATCCTAAAGACGGAAAAACTATTTTTCAATCCTTAAGAACTATGGCGGAATACATTACAGCTCAAGGTAAATCTTAAGAATTGTCTCAGCGAGTTTACATTACAGGACTAGGAATGATTTCGGCCATTGGTAACAATGTGTCTGAGTCTTTTTTGTCGTTATCTCAATCCAAAACAGGCATTGGTAAAATTAACCATTTAACTACTCGTTATAAAGATGAGTTTTTAGCTGGCGAAATTAAATTATCAAATGAGGCATTAGCTGATTTAGTAAAGGATAATAATCCTGCATTAAATCGTAATTCATACATCGCCATGTTAGCGGCTAAAGAAGCTGTTATTAATTCTGGTATTGATACGAGTGATGGTATGCGTACAGGCGTTATTTCTTCAACAACTGTTGCAGGAATGGGCAAAACAGAATTATACTACAAAGAGTTATTTGAAAAAGATGATCATTTAGATGTACTTGACACGCATGATTGTGGAGATAGTACAGAACGTATTGCAGATTATATCGGAAACGTAGATTATGTAACTACTATTTCAACAGCATGCTCATCGGCAGCTAATGCTATTATGCTTGGTTGTCGAATGATTAAGCATGGGCAGTTAGATAGAGTTGTAGTTGGTGGCGTAGATGCTTTATCAAAATTTACATTTAACGGATTTAATACCTTGATGATTTTAGATAGAGAATGGTGTAAGCCATTTGATGAAAATCGTAAAGGATTAAACTTAGGAGAAGGTGCAGCTTTTGTAGTGATTGAAGGAGAAAATGCCTTAAACTTAAGAAAAGGAAAAGCCTTGGCTGAAGTTGTTGGTTATGCTAATGCAAATGATGCCTATCATCAAACAGCTTCTTCGCCAGAAGGATATGGAGCTACATTAGCTATTCAGCAAGCATTAGCAATGAGTGGTTTAAAGACAACGGATATTGATTACATCAACATGCATGGTACTGGCACTCCAAATAATGATTTATCAGAGAGCTTTGCAACGAAAGCAGTTTTTGGAAATCAAGTACCAAAATTTAGTTCAACAAAAGCATTTACAGGACATACTTTAGCTGCTTCCGCAAGTATCGAAGCCGTTATATCGGTTTTATCATTACAAAACAGTATGATATTCCCGAACTTAAATTTTACAACTCCTATTATCGAAACTGGTTTAGTTCCTGAAACAACATTGGTTAATACGCCTTTAAATACAATACTTTCAAATTCTTTTGGATTTGGAGGGAACTGTTCATCTTTAATTTTCAAGAAAGCATAATATTTTGACTAAGGCATACATAAACGGAACGGGTTGCATCTCACCGCAAAACTCAATTGATAGCGAGTGGTTTTTTGATACAATCAATCCTGCTAAGGGAGATTATTTTGATGCGATTGAGCCTTCTTATAAAGAATTTATTGCGCCTAATTTATTACGCCGTATGGGACGTGCTATTAAAATGGGTGTGGCTGCAGGCAATATTGCTATTCAACAAGCGGATGCTAAAAAAGTAGATGCCATCATTACTGGTACTGGTTTAGGTTGCTTTGAAGACAGCGAGCGTTTTTTATTAGCACTTTTAAATAATGAGGAACAATTTTTAACACCAACTTCTTTTATACAATCAACGCATAACACCGTTGGTTCGCAAATAGCATTATTGATGAAATGCCATGATTACAATTTTACCTATGTACATCGTGGTTTTTCTTTTGAAAGTACAATACAAGATGCCTTAATGCTATTTGAAGAGGGAAAAGAAACCATTTTAGTTGGTGGCATCGAAGAACATACACCTAACTTTGTTGTATTAAATAGAAGAGCTCATAAATTTCAAGACGTATCTTCAACTAATCCTATTTGGAAATCAACCACGCCTGGCATTCAAATGAGCGAAGGAACAGCTTGTTTTATCTTAAATAAAACAAAAACTGAAAAAAGCTTAGCAAGTGTTGATGGCATTCAAACTTTATATAAGCCAAAAACATCTGCCGACATTTTAAATAAATTACTTAGCTTTTTGAAATTACATAACCTTACATTAGCTGAAATAGATGTAACGTTAATGGGTTTTAGTGGTGATGTAAATTTTGATAGTAAACTACAAGAGTTATTACCTAGCATCGAAAAAGAATCTATAGCTGCATCATACAAAAATGTTTGTGGCGAATATCACACTGCTTCAGCCTTTGCTATGTGGACAGCTACCAAAATAATAGAGAAACAACAATTACCAAAAGTTTTAGCTATTTCAGATAAAACACCATTTCAAATAAAACATGTTTTAATTATCAATCAATATTTGGGTATTAATTATTCGTTTACTTTATTGAGTCAGTGTTAAATGTTAAGTTTTGTGTATCGTCATTGCGAGTGTTAGCGAAGCAATCTAACACAAAGGTAAGTTTGAGATTGCTTCGTAAAGGTACAACGCAATGACGTAAGAGTATTAAAATCATGTCTTCAAACAGATTCATAAAATTTTGGCCAGTAACAATTATATTTTTAATTGGCATGCTCGCCTTTTTTATTTTTCAATCTAGCCTTCATTTAAGTTTCTGGTATCTCATTATTTGGATTAAGTTATTTGCTATCATTCAATTTTTAGGAGCCTATTTTATTGGTTTAAATTTTCACTTAAACTCTATCAATAGTTTAAACACCAACGAAAAAAAAGTGATATTGACTTTTGATGATGGTCCGCATGCTAATACAATAAGGGTTTTAGAAGTATTAAAAAAACACGATGTAAAGGCATTGTTTTTCGTCATTGGAAAAAATATAAAAGGCAATGAATCCATATTAAAACAACTAGTCGCCGAAGGGCATCAAATAGCTAATCATAGCTTTTCTCATCACAATTGGATTGATGTATGGTCAACAAAAAAAGTGATGGAAGATTTTGATACTTGTCAAAAATTAATTGAACAGTATCAACCGCAATCAAAATTATTCCGCCCACCATACGGCGTTAC
>JBKJPW010000016.1:0-4512 GCA_046594225.1 Bacteroidia bacterium | reverse complement strand
GCCATCATAGAAGTTGGGTTAGGAGGAAGATTAGATTCAACCAATGTGATTAATCCTGTAGTTTCTTTAATTACAAATATTAGTTTTGATCACATGAACTTATTGGGTAATACGCTTCAGTTGATTGCTGAAGAAAAAGCTGGAATTATAAAACATAAAATTCCTGTAGTAATTAGTCAAACACAACTAGAAGTTATTTCGGTGTTTAATAATAAAGCCAAAGAATTAAAATCTCCTGTTGAATTTGCTGATAAAAATTACAAAGTGCTTTCTACTATTTACAAAGGAAATCTGTTTACTGTAGAATTACTTCACAAAAAAACAAATACCAAACATCATTACAATCTTGATTTACAAGGGAGCTATCAACTAAAAAATTTGATGGGCGTTTTAAATACAGTTGACATACTAAAACAAAAAGGATTTTTGATAGAGGAATCTGCCATTAAAACAGCTCTACAGCAAGTTCAAAAAATTACTGGCTTACAAGGCAGATGGCAAATTATTCAAAATAAGCCATTGATAATAGCAGATACAGGGCACAATCAAGACGGCATAAAAGAAGTATTAGAGAACTTAAAACGGTACGATTACAAAAAATTACACTTTGTTTTAGGAGTTGTAAACGATAAAGATATTTCAACTATTTTAAAACTATTACCAAAAGATGCGATATATTATTTCTGTAAAGCTTCTATCCCAAGAGCCTTAGATGAAAAAGAATTAAGCCTTCAAGCAAAAAAAGAAGGATTATCTGGCAAAACATTTAAAACAGTTTCAGAAGCTTTAGTTTCCGCAAAAAAACAAGCCAAACCAAACGACTTAATATTTGTTGGTGGAAGCACCTTTACTGTTGCGGATATACTTTAAAATATAGCTCCAATAAAAAAGCCATCATCCGCCAACTGGCTGATGATGGCTTTTTTATGATTAATATTTCTAATTATTGAAATACATTTATTGTTCCTTGTTTATCATATTGAACTCCATCTAAACCAGTAGCACTTAAAATGTAAAAATAAGTGCCATCAGTTACAGTATTTCCAGCTTTATTTTTTCCGTCCCATCTAATATTTCCACTACTTGTTCCTTCAAACATTTTTAAGCCCCAACGATCAAAAATAGTTAAATGAATTTCTCCCATATTAATAGCTTGGAATGTAAACACATCA
Organism: Bacteroidia bacterium; assembly: GCA_046594225.1. Taxonomy (GTDB): domain Bacteria; phylum Bacteroidota; class Bacteroidia; order B-17B0; family Aurantibacillaceae; genus UBA4416. The sequence goes on along the minus strand of JBKJPW010000016.1, from coordinate 3,340 downwards.
TTTTTACCATCGCCATTTGGAGTAAATACATTTGGAACTTCAAATAATGAAATTAAATCAACTTTAATATATCTCATAGCTGTATCTCTACAGAAACCATTTTGGGCAGTTAATATCACTGGGAAATTACCTTGTGTATTATAAATATGATTTACCGTAGTATCATTAGATGCTAAACCACTACCATCTCCAAAGTCCCAAGTATATGTAGTTCCAACTGGATTAGAGTTTAATAATACAGGTGTATTTGTGAACGTAACTGGTAATGGCATTAAACCTTGATAAGTATCAGCAATAAATGAAGCATTAATAGATTGCATACTAATTGCTTGGGTAGCTGTTGCTGTACAACCATTTGCTGTATTTAAAGCCACAACTGTATAATTGTCGGGCGATGTTACAGGGAATGAAGTTCCTGTATACAATGTTGAACTTGGCGTCCAAATATAAGTATAAGGTCCTCCAACCGAACTATTAGCAGTTAGGGTCTCGGAACCAGTAGCGCATGTAATTAATGTAGATGACGCATTAATGTTAACATTAGCAACTGTATTTGAACTTACTGTAATAACTGATTGACTAGAACAGCCTATAGAATTAGTTGCTATTGCCGTGTAAGTACCATTAGCAGAAATTGGTAATGGATTTGTAGTTACTGTTGAAGTTCCATTATTCCATGCTATTGTATTACCAGTGCCCGAAGAAGCAGTTGCATTAACGGTAGTAGTAATACAAGTTAAAATATTAGTAGTTGGCGAAGACACAACCCCAATTGTTGGCAAAGATGTTGAATTAGTGTACGTTTGAATACATCCATTGCTAGGATTAACAGCAACTAATGTATAAACACCAACTGCAGAAGATGTAGCAGGATTACCAATAGATGTTGTAGGAGATGTTGGAGCTATCCAATCTAATGCAATTCCTAAAGTTGATGTTGCATCAAGATTAATTATTGTTCCATTGCAACCTACAATAGGAGTGGCAGTTGGTTTCACTGTATCTGTTGTTATAACAATTGTACCGGCAACCGAACATGTACTTACTGTATTGAGTGCTACATAAGAATAAGTTCCTGCAGCAGTAGCTGTTAAAACAGTTGTTGTTCCAGAAATAACTCCTGATGGACCAGTCCAAGATGTGCTTGTATTTGTATTTGTTGGCGCAAAAGTTAAAGTAGTACTTGGAGAAGCACATGTAATTAATAAAGAAGGATTATTACTTAATGTGTACAAAGGAGAACCTGAAAAAGCATTAACTGAAAAAGCAGTTAAAGCTGTACATCCTAAATCATCAGTAACTGATACCGTATAATTTGTTCCGGGAGGTAAATTAGTATTAACTGTACCTGTAGGTGCTGTAACCGTTGGCGACCAAGAATAAGTATATGGTGCAGTACCATTAGTAACACTTACTGATGCGCTACCAACAGGAGATACACAGGAAGGTTGTGTAAGCGTAGATGTTAAAACAGGCAAATTTAAAGATCCTGTAATATTAATTGTACCAGTTAAAGAGCAAGTACTTACTGTATTAACTGTTGTATAAGTATAAACACCAGGCGCAGTAACTAAAACATTAGTTCCTGTAATAGAACCTAAAGGCCCTTCCCATTGATTAGTAGTATTTGTATTAGTTGGCGCAAAAGTAATAGTGGTACTTGGTGATGAACATGACAATACATAGCCAGGACTAACATCAAGCGTATATGATGGAGCTGGTGGATACGGATCTACAGAAAATGTAGTTGAGCCAATACAACCATTATCATCTGTAGCCGAAACGGTATAGGATGTTCCTGCTGGTAAATTTGTATTGACCGAATTTGATGGCGCTGCCGGAGTCCATGAATATGTATATGGTCCCGTGCCTCCATTAATACTTATTGAAGCGGTACCTGCTGGTAAAGCACAAATTGGTTGGGTTAAAGAAGCCGTTACGGTTGGATTTGGCACAGAGTTAAATGTAGAATATAAAATAGGATTAAAACAACTTGTTCCGCTTTGACCTAAACTGACTGAAAACGTACCAATACTTGTTGTATTTATACATTGACCTGTTTGCCCTGTAACCCCAGGCCCTGTCCAACTATACGTAAATCCTGCTGGAGCACATAATGTATTAGTAGTTGCAGCGCCACAAAATGAATTGTTTGTTTGTCCAACAGGAATTTCAGTTCCATTTAAGTTCAAAGTCATTGGCTGACAAGAAGCGTCGATATAACAATATCCAGCATGTGCACCTTGTGCAATTACACAACCTGCAACTTGAAAATCAATAGTAACACAACTACCAATTTGTGCTGTTAAATCAAAAGCAGCAGTTGTCCACTGTTTATAGCTATATGATCCAGAAGTAACAAAAGACGGGTCAACTCCCGAGCTACATGCAGAACCTCCAGCAATTACGTCATACTGTCCGCAAGGTATAGCGTTACCACTACAATCTTTAAATGTAATATTAAAATAAGGCTGTTGTGCACAAGAGTGACTTCCATCTTCTAACACTACTGCATAACTATAAATAAAAACTGAATTGGCCGCAGTTACCGTAAATGTTTGAGAAGCCTTGTATGCTGTTCCTCCTGTTGGAGTTTGACCTAAACGAAGAAATTTTCCTCCTAAAGGTGATGTACCTGTAATAGGCACTCCATTTGGATCAGTATATCCAGGATTACAAATTATTGCCTGAGATGTAGTAGATAAAGTACCCATTTGATGAGTTGTAGAATTAATATTATCTCCTTCTACAACGGTCCAACCTGAAGTATTTCCTGCCTCAAAATCAACATTTGTACAACCTGATTGAACTTGATTTACACCTCCTGTATACAACTGCTTATAACCATATTTAAAATCAATAAAATTTCTTTTTAAAATAGCTAATGTAACATCACGGTTATTTGCATCATATCCCTGACTCATAGCTTTTTGCCATTCCTTAGCTTCGTTAAAACCAATTAATGAATCTTTATCAAAAATCATCTGACCTTTAAATCCACAACTTTTCAAGTTATTGTGAGAGTGAGTCTTAATTTGTTGTGCATTAGCAACTGAAATAGCGCTTAAAAACAGGATTAAAAACAATTTTGTAGAGTTCATATCATTTAATTTAGAAAAGAATTATTTGTTTAGTTCAAAACATAAATCTATAAAAAAGGATATAGAATTACCATTTTATCTGATTATTATTCTAGAACTAGCTTAAAAAAATTCTAAAATGTTTAGGTGCCCTTTTAATTATTGAGGTAAATAAGTACTAAGCCCAAACCTTGGTTCCTTCGCTACAATTTTTACAAATATCAATCTCTTGTCGTGATTTTAAAATGGATTGTCTAAAA
>JBKJPW010000012.1:0-41082 GCA_046594225.1 Bacteroidia bacterium | reverse complement strand
CTTTTATTACTAACGCACCTGGTATTTACGTTAAGCCAAACTCACCAACTTTTTATACCGCTACCGAGGATTTTTGCGGCAGCATTATTACGCATACAATTAATGTGGGGGTTAGCCCGGTGGGGGGAACAGAATTAGGAATTAGGAATGTAGAATTAAGCATTTTTCCAAACCCTACTGACAAGGAGTTAAAACTTGCCATTAAAAACATAAAAGACACTGAACAATTGATGATAAAAATAACGGATGTTATAGGAAAAGAAGTTTTTGTGAGTAATTTTAGGGATGAATTAGATATATCCGAACTACAAAAAGGTATTTATTTTTTAAGTATATACAAAGATAAACGATTGATGATTAGTAAAAAGATTGTGAAGGAATAGAATTTATACTAACACTGATATATGTAAAAGATGAATAGGAAAAGTGGGTGGGCTGTCAAAAATGCGGGCAGATAAGCGGTGAATTGAGAAAACAAGATTTTAGTGAAGCTTGCGGAACGTAAAAATCGTAGTTTTCCAAGAGGCGGGCAGAGCATATTTTTGACTTGATCAACCCACTTGCTGGCTCAAATATGCCTTTGCATATTTGCCCTATTTCTTTTTTGACTAAGAAAAAAGAAAATTAAAAATATTAAATGAAAATTAAAATATACATATGGTTACTTGTTTGTTGCTTAACAACAGCCGCTAGCGCTTTGGGTAGTGTAAGCAATCAGGATGATATGGATGCTAATCACAGTGTGTATGATGTTTGCTTATTGCATTATACAGATACGACTCAAACTTTTACACCAACAGATAGTTTGGCTTTAACTAATTTATGCGCCAAATGCCCTTATACCGAAGGCTTTGTGGTGTTTAGGGCACGCGCCTTGTATAACGAAATTTACCATGTGATTGAAAATTTTACCGACGAATGTAGTACCAGTAATAGCAGTCGTTTTGCTAATAAAACAAGTGATGAAAGAATAGAACAGCAGTTACAAGTAGAATTTTATCCAAATCCTAACAATGGTTTATTTACAATTGAGATGGATGTAGAAACAGATAATTTGCAAATTAAAGTGTTTGATGTTGCAGGAAAAGAAATTTATAATAGTTATTTAAAAATTACGAATTATAATAATACAATGCGCTTGGATTTAAAAAATGGAATTTATTTTGTGGAGATACAAAGCAATAGCTCACACACAAAAATCATTAAAAAACTGGTGATTAATAACTAAAAATAAAAAACTCCGTATATATAGTACGGAGTTTTTTTAATATAAATGAAATACATACTTATATATATATATATACTCCTAAGTGTTAATTATATTGGGCAAAATCTTGTACCAAATCCAAGTTTCGAGTCATATACTGTTTGCCCAAATTCTGGTAGCCAAATTTATTATACAGGTAATTGGTTTGGCCCCGCAAATAATAGTACAGATTATTTTAATAAATGTTCAATAGTTTCCGCACTTAACCCACCAACATGTGGTTCTGGTTACCAAGATACTAGAACAGGAAATGGAATGGTTGGCATTTGGGTACATGGCGGTAATGGTAATTATAGGGAATATTTAATGAGTAGCTTATTATCATCACTTCAAAATAATAATTGCTACTATTTTTCATTCTATTGTAACTTAGCTAATAACTCTAAACTTTCTATAAAAAGTTTAGGTATTGCTGTAACAAGTAATTCTTATGCAACAACAGGTAGCTCTTCAAATAATGTCATTGGTGTATCGAATCCAATTTATAAATATGATAATAATTTTCTGCTAGATACTTTAAATTGGACAAAAGTTGAGGGTATATATTCCGCTAATGGTTTAGAGCAATATATTATAATTGGTAATTTTAAAGACGATTTTAGTACAGATACATTAAGTACAAATCATGGTAATTATTATTATTCTTATTATATGATTGATGATATTAATGTAGAGCTAATAAGCACCCCTTTTTGGAGCTACCGAGATACAACAGTTGCCATTGGGGATAGTGTATTAATTGGCCCTGCCATTACGGGTTTAAATATTAATTGGTATGATGCTACCGGTACTTTTATTACTAACGCACCAGGTATTTATGTAAAACCAAACTCACCTACTTTTTATACCGCTACCGAGGATTTTTGCGGCAGTGTTATAACGCATACCATTAATGTGGGGGTTAGCCCAGTGGGCTTGCACGCTCCCTCTCCTTCGGAGAGGGTTGGGGTGAGGCTGTTCCCTAACCCCAACAATGGATTATTCACGATTGTTAGAGAAACTATAGATGCTCAATTAAGTATTCAGATATTAGATGTGCAAGGTAAAGTAATATTTACAGATAATGTATTTGTAAAAAATTATGAAACAACGGTACAAGCATCCTTATCAAATGGTGTATATATTGTTAGTATTACTGATGTAATTAGTGGTACAAAAACTGTAAAAAAATTAGTTGTACAAAAATAAATAGTAACAGCCTTGTAAGATTATACAAGGCTGTTTTAATTTAACAAAATGAAATATATATATATATATATATATATGCTTACTATTTAGTATTTATAATGCTGCTCAAAATCTTGTTCCTAATTCAAGTTTTGAAACTTTTAGTACTTGCCCAAATAATTATGGGCAGATCTCTAATGCTATACCTTGGCTTGCATCCATAAGTACACCTGATTATTTTAATACGTGTTCAACAAATTCTAATGTCGCTATCCCAATTAATGCATATGGATGTAATTATCAGTATCCCCATAGTGGAAATGCATATGCTGGTATTCAAACATTGGTTTTAAATTTCCCAAATAGTCGTGAAAATATTTCAGTCCAACTTTCCTCTACATTAATATTGGATAATTATTATTTAGTTAAATTTTATACTAATAAGGTTAATTGTATTCAATATGCACATAATAATATTGCTTTAAATTTTTCAAGTACACTAACAACCACAGTTGCATCTGGTACAACAGTTAATTTACCGATGCATATTTATAAATTTGGTAATCCAATTATCAGTGATACTTTAAATTGGACGGAGATCATGGGAATCTATAAATCAAATGGAACAGAGCAGTATATTACCATTGGTAATTTTAAAGACGATGCTAATACACAAGTATTATTAAGTAACCCTACAAACTCATCTACTGCTTCATACTACATAATAGACGACGTAAGCGTAGAGCCCATTTGTACCCCTTTTTGGAGTTACCGAGATACCACGGTAGCCATAGGTGATAGCGTATTAATTGGCCCATGCATTACTGGTTTAAATATTAATTGGTATGATGCCACGGGTACTTTTATTACTAACGCACCTGGTATTTACGTTAAGCCAAACTCACCAACTTTTTATACCGCTACTGAGGATTTTTGCGGCAGCATTATTACGCATACAATTAATGTGGGGGTTAGCCCGGTGGGGGGAACAGAATTAGGAATTAGGAATGATGTTGTTGGAGTCTATCCAAATCCAACTAGTAGTATTTTGAATATTGACATTAAAGGTCATGCTTTCCGCCAGCTGTCGCATCAAGGGTCTAAACAGATGCTGAATCAAGTTCAGCATGACTACACAATAAAAATAACTGATATGCTCGGTAAAGAAGTATTATTATCGAATTATAAAGAGCAATTGGATATATCCGCACTGCAAAATGGTATTTACTTTTTATCTCTCTATAAAAACAATCAGTGGTTAGTTACCAAAAAGATTGTGAGGCAGTAGATAGTGTTATAAAAATTATTAAGAAATCTTATTTTTTAAACCGCCGAACTAAATACCGTTGCTTCTGGTTTCTTTGCCCAATAGCGAGTATCAAAACAAAGGCACACGTTTCTTAAAAAGGCTTTCCCTATTTCGGTAATGATTAATTGATTTGGTAATAAGTTTACAATGCCATCTTTTTCTAAAGCTTTTAATCGCTCTAAGCCTTCTTGTAATAATGTAGCATCCTCATCAGTGTTCCAAGTGGTTTGTGCCTGGCACATAATATTTAAAATATGTTGCCTAATTATTAAATCATCATTGCTTAATACGTGTCCTTTAAAAATTGGGAAGTGCCCTTCGTTTACAGCTTTTTGATATTCTTCAACAGTTTTAATATTTTGCGCAAAGGCATCCCAACTATCGCTAATAGAGGAACAACCTAAGGCTACTAATAATTTAGTAGTATTGGTTGTATAGCCCATAAAATTGCGATGCAACTTACCATGCTTTGCGGCTTCAAATAAACCATCATCAGGTAAAGCAAAATGATCCATGCCAATATCGCTGTAATTGGCTGCTAAAAATAAATCTTTACCTGTTTCATACAAACCACGTTTATAAGAATCTGCCGGTAAATCTTTACCAGAATATTTGCGTTGCCCAGGTTTTAACCAAGGCACATGTGCATAGCTGTAAAACGCAATGCGCTCAGGTTTTAATGAAATAATTTTAGTGATTGTATCATCAATAGATGCTACTGTTTGATAAGGTAAGCCATATACCAAATCAAAATTAATAGAGGTATAACCAATTTGGCGCGCATCATCTAGTACTTGTTTTACTTCATCAAATGTTTGGTAGCGGTTAATGGTATCTTGTACCTTTTCATCAAAATCTTGAATACCAAAACTTACACGTTTGAAGCCTAAATCATATAAGGCTTGTAAATGTTGGCGCGTTGTATTGCCTGGGTGACCTTCGAAACTAAAATCATAATCTTTTGCAATTTCTACCGTGTTTAAAATAGAACTTAATAAGTAGCTTAAATTTTCGGGAGAAAAAAAGGTTGGCGTACCACCACCTAAATGTATTTCTTTAATTAAGGGTTTGCCGTCAAACTCATTTAAATACAATTGCCATTCTTTTAAAACAGATTCAATATAAGGCAATTCAACTTTATGATTTACTGTAATACGTGTATTGCACGCACAGTAAGTACACAAACTTTCGCAATACGGTAAATGAATATATAAACTAATACCATCGGCATTATATTTTACAAAGGCATTTTTAATATGCGATTTCCAAATAGCTTCTGTTAAATTATTGTCCCAATATGGTACCGTTGGGTAACTGGTATAGCGAGGGGCAGCAATATTATATTTATTAATTAAAGATTTCATGTTTTTTTATTTGTATGGTTCAATTGTTCCTCTAAAGCAAGTACTTTTGGAAACAAAATATTGTTTTCGATATGAAGATGCACATGAAATTCGATTTCAAATTCTTTTAAATGTTCCATTAATTTTTGGTACTCTTTTGGTGCATTTGGTTGGTTTGAAAAATTTCGAGTTATTTCTTTTATTTCTGAAAGAACAGTTGATGCTTGCACATGTTCTGCTTCTAGCAATTGAATAGGTTTTTTAACGAATGAATTATTTTGTGAGGTATTCGTAAATACTTTATCACGGCGTAATTCATATAGTTTTCGCATATACGGAAACAATATTTTGTCTTCCTTTTCGCAATGTTTAATGAGTTTATCTTTGAAATCACTAAATTTCTCATCTATTTGTTTAAGAGTTGATATTAGTGAAGCATTGCAATTAGGATTTGCGATTAACTTTTTAATACTCTCTTCAATAAAATCTAACACTTCCGCTTCGTTAGAATGATGTTGACCATTAATAAAATCAATTAAACGATCCACACTCATGTCTTCTAATGTTAACATGGTGTTTGTTTTAGATAATTTTTGAAGTTGATTTAATTCAGCGTCAATTTCAGAAAAATTTAAACCTTTTTCTTCACATGCTGCTTTAAATTTTTGAGAGCCATTTTGATAATAGTTGAAATTATATTTTTCAAATAGTTGAATAGATGCTGGAATATGTATGGCTAATTCTGCTAATGTCATAATATTTATTTTGAATACTGTTTTTGTTCGTTTTTTAATTCAGATAAAAAATTATCGATGATGCCTTGTTTAACGTGTGGCATGACTACAATTTTATACCATAAAGGGTTGTGATGATTATCGGGCACTAAATGGTATTTGTTGGCTAATTCAATACTAATATAGTCCGCATTAATGGTTACAATATTAATATCTGAATGTCTGAAATAGTGAATTTCCCATTCTTTTAATTTTTCGCAAATAGAAGTGGTTCTATCAACTAGCTGCTGCATTTTCACTCTCCAACCAACAGAGCCATGTATACGCAAAATCATCCAAACACATACTGCATTAGCGCCTGAGCGGCTGCCACACAAGGTGTAATCTTTTCCTTTTACATAACCCGCTTCGTTAGTGCACACATACTTTAAATAATTTTTTCTGATTAAAAAAATACCTGTGCCATATGGTGCTTGCAACATCTTATGCCCGTCAATAGAAAAAGAGGTGATGCTTTTATTTTTGAAATTAAAGGAATTATTAGTGTTTGTAAATGGAAAAATAAAACCACCGTAAGCACCATCAATATGTAATTTATAGTTGATGTGTAATAAGTTTAAAAAAGAGGTAATCGTGTCAATATCATCTACCGAACCAAACATTGTGGTTGACATATTGATATTGATAATAAAATATTTTGCCCCATGTACTAAAGCTGCTCCTATTTTTTGTTCAAAGCCTTTAATTAAAATTTCGCGTGTTGTTTGGTCAACTTCTAATTCAATCCCTTTAATGCATAATAAGTCTAATGCTTTTGGAATAGAGTAGTGCGTATCGACAGAATACACAACTACTATTTCACTTATTTTAGCTTGATGCTCTTGCAAATAATAATTTCTGTAAATCCATAAGGCCTCAATGTTTGCTTCTGTTCCTCCACTAGCTACGTAGCCATCATAAGAATTTGGTTCTGCATCAAATATTTCTTCGGCGCAAATTTTAATTAAATCTTTTTCGATTTCGTGAGTACCTGCAAAAAAATCTTCATGCTCATCACCCAATGTATGCACGCCAATATGGTTAGGATTGGCAATAAGGGTTGACAAGAAAGGTGCATCTTTTAAAAAAGGAGCATCATCATAAAAAATATCAGCATCTAAAAAAGTTCCAGGAATACCAATAATATTTTCTGTTCGGTAATTAGTGTTTTTACTAAGCGATTCGAACACTTTACTTTTTATTTGCGAGTATGAATATTTTTCCCAGAACATAGTAATTAGTTTAATGACATTTTTTTGGTGAACATGCTATATCAGTTTTACCTGTTTTTGGTTTTTCGCAGCAAGATACTTTATGACCTTCTTTTTCGAATTGCGGACTTAAATAGGGGATGCCTAAATTTAATCCTCTTACAATAAGCATCACTGCCATAATTGATACAACATAAGGCATTGCTTGCCTTATACCATTGCGATATTTAAGTGTAATGAATTGCCCTAAAAAAGCAACTGCATACATAATAGGTACAGTACCAATACCAAAGTAAAACATAAATTCAGCACCTTTTATATAATGTCCTGTAGCTATAGCTCCTGCAATACCAAGATATACCAAGCCGCAAGGCAATAAGCCATTTAGGAAACCAATAAAAAATAAAAAATGTAACCCCTTTTTATTAAATAAATTACCTAATTGATTTTTTACAGAATTGATAAACGAATAAATAAATGCTAATCCCTTTGCACTGTTTAATGATTTTGAATTGGTTAAGATAACAGACAGTAGCAATAATACACCTATCACAATGGATAAGGCTTGCTGAAATCCACCTAAGAAAAACGATTGACCCAATAAACCAAATATAATTCCTAGAAATGTATAAGTGCTTACTCTTCCTAAATTATATAAAAAAATACCTAGATATTTTTTTAAAGGAGAATAATGATGAACCGGAAGAGCTAATGCAATAGGACCACACATACCAATACAATGGAAACTTCCTATGAGACCTAATGATATGGCAGCGATGATTAATTGCATGATTAGTTAATGAAAATAACTTCTTCTTTAAAATAACTTTTTTGATTGCTTGTCCATGATAGTTGCAATTTGTAAGTACCATGAGTTAATTGCTTGTTATCAATTACTTGTTGGTTATTTGCAAAATTCATTTTCATAGATACATCTTTACTTGAATCTGAGGGTCTAAAAAAAGTAATGGTTCCGTTAAAATCTTTACTTAATAAAGCTGAATCTATAGTTAAAACAATAGATTTATCATTTAGTACATGGGTAATACTCGTATGTAAGTCTTTCTCGTTATTCGTAGCATTAATTTTTTTTTGAAAACTAATTTCTTGAGCGTAGTAATCATTAGCTACTAATTCGACCTTTTGATTAAAACACATTACTACAAGTGTAACAATAAGCAATACAAAGCTTAAATACAAAACGACTATTTTTCCTCCAAAATTCATAATTAATTTATTTTTATTTAGTGGGTTTAAATTTAATTGGACCTAAAAAATTGGTTTTTACAGTTTTTATTTTTTCTCCGTTTGAGTACACTCCAATTTCCAATTTCACTTTTCTTTCTAAAATATCTTTTTTATTAAGGAAAACAAAAAACTCTCCTTCTGAGACGCCTTCAGGCTTTACCGAAATATCTTTACCAATTAATTGTAATTTATAGTCTTTGAAATTTTCTACTTTTAATTCAACTGGTAATTTTTCTCGCGTTTTATTAACTAGCTTAATCGTAAATAAATTACTTAATTGATCATTAGGTTGCTCTTGATACAACATACCTTTCGCTCTTAAAATAGTAGCGTCATAATCAGATCGGGTAGTTAACAATATTACTTCAATGCTTATCAATACTAATAAAACAGCGGAGTAGGCTTTCATTCTAGTAGTAAAAGTCAGTTTAACTTTATCCTTTATGCCATTCTCAGAATCATAACGAATTAAACCTTTTTCTAAACCAACACTGTCCATCATGTGGTCACATGCATCAATGCAAGCGGTGCAACTAATACATTCTAATTGTGTACCGTTTCTAATGTCAATACCCGTTGGACAAACTTTAACACACAAATTACAATCAATACAATCTCCACCAGTTCTAATTTCGTTTTTTTTAAAATGATGTCTTTCTTCGCCTCTCACATAATCATAGGCTACAACTACAGAGTTTTTATCTAATAAAACCCCTTGCATCCTGCCATAAGGACAAACAATTAAACAGACTTGTTCTCTAAACCACCAGTACACAAAAAAGAATACAGTTGTAAATAACATAATCCCAATAAAAGAACTAATGTTTTCATTTACATTTTTTAGAATTTCAAATACATGATCGATGCTAATGACATAACTTAAAAGGGTTAAGGCAATTATAAAAGAGATGCTATAAAATGCTAAAAACTTTAATACACGTTTTTTTATTTTATCGGCATTCCAAGGCGCTTTCTTCAAAGCTTTTTGGTAATTGGCATCTCCATCAATCCAATACTCAATTTTACGGAATATCATTTCCATAAAAATGGTTTGGGGACAAGCCCAGCCGCAAAACAATCTTCCAAATACTACCGTAAACAAGGCTATGAAAACGATGAATATTAACATTCCTAATCCGAAGATGAAAAAATCTTGTGCCCAAAAAATGGAACCAAACAAAATAAATTTCTTTTCGGTAACGTTAAATAAAAATAATGGTTCATCATTATATTTAATAAATGGGACAGCGAAAAATACTATTAAGTAGAACCACATAAAGTAGGTTCTTAAATCATAATATTTTCCAAATGGTTTAGTTGGATAAACGTAAGCCCTTTTACCATCTTCATTAATTGTTGTAATATGATCTCTAAAAGATTCATCGTGATTATCGTTGTGTTTATTTTCTTTAGGGTCCATTTTTATAGTGCTTAAACACGTTGATTTACATTAAATCTTTTAAAGAAATTATTTTTTTTCGGCAGTCGTAGCAGTTGTTACTTCTTTTAAACTATCAACAATTTGTATATGTAAACTATCTCCTGCAACTACAGTTGAATCATTTATTGGAGCAGCTCCCGCTTCAGTATATAAATCACCTTGTGCAGCTTTTCCGTTTGGAGGATTAGTTCCTCTTAATGATTTGATATAAGAAGTTACTTGAGCAATTTGCATTGGAGATAAATCTTCTTTCCAAGATTTCATACCTTTTTCAACCCAACCATATTTAATTGTTTTGAAAATATCTTGTATGCTTCCACCGTGCATCCAGTAATCATCAGCAAAGTTAGGGCCAACAGTCCCTTCTCCTAATTTACCATGACAAGCAGCACAGTTTGCAATAAAAATATCTTTACCACTTGCTATGTCAGAAGCTTCAGTTAAAAGTTTCACAGTACTCTCATCAACATTGTTAGCAGAGTTTTTCATAAATTCTTCTACTTCAAATTTTGCTTGAGCCATTTCTTTTTCGTATTCTTTACCTTGCAAATCACCAGTTTTTAAAACGTGATAATTAATTAAGTATACAAAGGCTACAACAATTGTTAAATAAAAACCATATTTCCACCAAGGTGGTAGGTTGTTATCTAATTCTTTAATACCATCATAATCATGATCTAATAAGATACTATCTTCCTCTTCAATAGCAACAGCATCTATTAAACTCATAATTAATTTTGATTCTACTTTTTTTGGTTTTGTAGCAGTTTCAATCACTGTGGTTGTTTTAACCAAAAAATTAAATTGGAAGATAATTAAGGCCAGTACTATTAATTCTAACAATATAATTACCGATAAAAAATAAAATGTAAGTTGATCTAAGCCGCCTATTCTTCCATCATCTACTTTTAGTATTGTTGTAACTTTTTCTTGCGATAGCATAGAAAATGATGATAATATTAAAATAATAGAAGTTACATTTTTGATAGTTGAAGAATTATCTTTTATATTATTGAATTTAGTCGTAAGATAATCGCTATCAGCAATGTTTTTGAAAACACTACTAAATGCTACAATTACTATGGCTAAAATAATAATAGTTGCGATTAATGTTAAAAACAAAACATTTGAAAAATAAGATGAACTTTCTTTGGTTGTTTGTTCTTGACAAAAACCCACAGCCGGAATTACCATTGCAACGGCAAGTAATTTTATTTTATTAAAATTGTTCATAAGCATAATTATTTAGTGTCGTTATCGTTAATAGGTAGGTTCCTTAATTTTTCGAAATGTGCTTTGCTTCCTTTCATTACATATAAAGTAACAAGCCCAAAAAAGACGACGAATACAATTAATGATATTAATGGATAGACACCTATTCCAGTAATGCTTTCCAAATAGTTTTTAAATTTCATAACAAATAGTTTTTATAGTGATTAATTTTTTTGTGCCTTTAAACCTTCTGCTTTAATATCTTTTCCTAACCTTTGTAAATAAGAAATTAAGGCTACAATCTCTCTATCAGGTAACGTTTCAATACCATCTTTTTTTAAGTTAGCAGTAATTTCTTTTGCTTGAGCTTCCATATCTTTTATAGCGGTATTTTCATAATTTTCAGGATAAGGAACACCTAAACGTTTCATCGCTTTTATTTTAGACATAGTTGAGTTTGCATCTAATTGATCTTCTAATAACCAAGGATACTGAGGCATAATAGAACCTGGAGACATTGATGTAGGATCTAACATGTGATTGTAGTGCCAGCTATCAGGATATTTACCACCTTCTCTTGCTAAATCTGGCCCTGTACGTTTACTACCCCATTGGAATGGATGATCATAAACAAATTCTCCAGCTTTAGAATATTCGCCATAACGCGCTGTTTCACTTCTAAAAGGACGAATCATTTGTGAGTGACATGTATAACAACCCTCACGTATATAAATATCTCTACCTTGTAATTCAAGAGGTGTATATGGTTTTACACTTGCAATAGTTGGGATATTAGATTTCACTAAAAAAACAGGTACAAATTCTATTAACCCACCTATAGCTACAACCACTAAACTTACAATCATTAATTGAATAGGCTTACGTTCAATCCAACGGTGCCAGTGATCTTTAGAATGAGATACATATTCACCTTTTAATGCAGGAGCTTCATCTTCTTCAATTTCTAAAAACGTACCAACTTTTATTGTTTTAATTAAGTTGTAAGTCATTAAAATAGCACCTACTAAAAATAATGCGCCACCAACTGAACGTGCAATGTAGAAAGGAATCATTTTAGTAACTGTATCCATAAATTGCCATTTTAATTGACCTTCTGGAGTAAAATCTTTCCACATAGAACTTTGCATAAATCCTGCCCAATACATTGGAACGGCGTATAAAACAATACCTAATGTTCCAATCCAAAAATGCATATTCGCTAATTTTTCTGAATATAATTTTGTTTGGAATAATCGAGGTATTAACCAATATAAGATACCAAATGTCATAAATCCATTCCATCCGAGGGCACCAACGTGAACGTGAGCAACAATCCAATCTGTATAATGTGCAATTGCACTTACACTTTTCAGAGATAACATAGGCCCTTCAAATGTTGCCATTCCATAAGCCGTTACAGCAACAACTAAAAACTTTAAACCAACATTATCACGTACTCTGTCCCAAGCACCACGTAGTGTTAACAAACCATTAATCATACCTCCCCAAGAGGGTGCGATTAACATTACTGAAAAAACAACACCTAATGATTGGGCCCAATCTGGAACAGACGTATATAATAAATGATGAGGCCCAGCCCAGATGTATAAGAAAATTAATGCCCAAAAGTGGATGATTGACAAACGGTATGAATAAACTGGACGTTGAGCAATTTTAGGTAAGAAATAATACATTAAACCTAAATAAGGAGTTGTTAAGAAAAATGCAACGGCGTTATGCCCATACCACCATTGCACCAGAGCATCTTGCACACCAGCATACACTGAATATGATTTCCAAAAAGATACTGGAATTTCAATAGAGTTTACAATATGCAACATGGCCACAGTTACAAACGTTGCAATGTAAAACCAAATAGCAACGTATAAATGACGTTCGCGACGGCGAATAATAGTACCAAACATATTCCAACCAAAAACTACCCAAACTAAAGTGATTAAAATATCGATTGGCCACTCTAGCTCGGCATATTCTTTACCTGTTGTTTTACCCATAACTAATGTCAATGCTGCTAGTACAATAATTAACTGCCAACCCCAAAAATGTATTTTACTTAATAAATCACTGAACATCCGAGCTTTTAATAAACGTTGTAACGAATAATAAACACCCATAAAAATACCGTTACCTACAAAGGCAAAAATCACAGCGTTAGTGTGTAATGGCCTTAATCGTCCAAACGTTGTATATGGTAATGATAAATTTGCTGCGGGCAAATATAATTGTATCGCAGCTATTAAGCCTACTAACATTCCAACTAATCCCCAAAGAATGGTTGCGTAAGCAAACATCTTAACTGTTTTGTTGTCGTACTGAAATTTTTGTAGTTCCATATTACTTTGTTTTTTTAATTTTATTATTTGTGTTTGTTTCTAGTTTTTTTTCTTGAATAGTCGTGTTATCAAATAACATTCTTACTGAGGGAGTGTAATCATCTTCATATTGATTACTTTTTACCGACCAGATGAAGGCTATCAAAAACCCTATGGCTAGTAATAAACTTGCTCCTATCATAATGAAAATTGCGCTCATATCGGCTGTAAAATTATAGAGTTAACTTTTTTCATCCTTGATGATTGTCAGTATCAAAACTGACTTTTATCAGGATTTATTTTTTTGAGTTTAATTTCATATAATGAACTTAATCCGGTAGTTAATAAAACAATACTGATAGAGCTGATTGGCATAAGAATAGCGGCAATTACAGGCCTTAAATCTCCTTGCACAGCGAAGAATAATCCTACGAAATTATATAATATAGATAATACAAAACTTGAAAAAATAATTGTTTTTTGTTTTCTACAATAGTTCACTAATTCCTTTAAAAGAGTGAAATTATTTCCAGACAAAACAGCATCGCAGGCAGGAGAAAAATTATTGGTGTCATCGCTTATTGCTATACCAACGTCACTTTGTTGTAGAGCTCCAGCATCATTTAATCCATCGCCAATCATCAGCACCTTTTTATTATTGTTTTGAAGGTGTTTAATAAAGTTTAATTTGTCTTCTGGCTTTTGCTCAAACAACATTTCTGTATTATTTCCAAAAATGTTTTTTAAATACGTTTCTTCAGATGAATTATCACCTGATAATATTTTTAATTCAAATTGCGTATTAAGAGAAGATACAATCTTTTCTAAGCCATTTCTATAAGCATTTTTTACTATAAAATAACCAATAAACTCATCATCAATACATACATACACTCTGCTTCCAGAGGCTAATTGGTGGCTATCCTTTCCTAAAACAAAATCAGAAGATCCCATTTTAATAAAGTGTTCGTTGATGCTTGCAGAAGTTCCAAATCCTTTAAATTCTTTGTAATTTTTAATGTTCAGTCTTTTACTAAATGGTAAAAATGAAACAATGCTTTTACTTAATGGATGATTGGATTGATTTGCTAATGTGCGAATCAATTGGGATTGATTTTCAGATAAATCAGTTCCTTGAAATGAAATTTCAGATTTACCTTGTTTGGTAATTGTACCAGTTTTATCAAAAACAATGGTGTCAATTTCCGACATGTTTTCAATAACAGAAGCATTTTTAACATACAATTTGTATTTATTTAAAACACGAATCATATTTCCGTTTGTAAATGTAGCGCTCAATAATAAAGCACAAGGACAAGCTACTATTAAGACAGCTGTTACTGCGCCCCACACTTTTGATGAATCGTAGATTGACCAGTAAATAGCTGCTAAAATAGCTACCGAAAACAAAGCGTAAGTAAAATATCGACTCACTCTATGGATAAAGGAAACTTTTACTTCTTTTTTCTTCTCTTTAAATGTTTTATTATTCCATAATTGAGTTAAATAACTTTGCGACACTTCTTTTACTACTTCTAACTCTAAAGCGCCGGAAGTTTGTTTTCCGCCAGCATAAACAATTTCACCAATTGATTTTTCAACCGGCAGAGACTCTCCAGTTACAAAACTATAATCAATAGTTGCTTTTCCTAAAAATAAAATAGAATCAGCAGGAATGATTTCGTCGTTGTGAATTTTAATTCTGCTTCCTACTTTTAAATCAGCAACAGATATTTGTTTTTCAGTGCTATCTTCATTTATAACACTTACACCTAATGGGAAATAAGAAGTGAAATCTCTATCAAATGAAATACTTTGGTACGTTCTATTTTGAAAATATCTTCCAATCAACATAAAAAAAACAATCCCACTCATAGAGTCTAAATAGCCAGACCCTGTATTTGATAAAATCTCATAAAGACTTCTCCCAAATGTAATTAATACAGCTAATGCTATTGGAGCATCAATATTTAAAAACTTTTGACGAAGTCCTTTGTAACCAGAAACAAAAAATTCTGAAGCTGAGTAAAAAAATACAGGAAGAGCTAATGCTAAATTTAAATAACTGAAATATATTTTTAAACTAGAGTTACCTAAATCTCCAAATGCTAAATACTCTGGAAAACTTAGCATCATTATATTGCCAAAGCAAAATCCAGCAACACCAAGTTTGATGATTCTTGAAGTATCGTATTTTTTTATTTTTCCAGAGCTAACATCATTTAAGCTGATATGCGGCTCGTAACCAATAATTGTTAAGGCTTCAGCTACTTTTTTAAGAGAAGTTTCATTAAAATTGTAAATGATTGTCACTTCTTTCTTAATAAAATTTACTTGTGATTTAATAATACCAGGATTGATTTTATTTAAATGTTCTAATATCCAAATACACGATGCGCAGTGCATTTGTGGTAAGTAAAAAATAACATGTTGATGCGTATCGTCCTGAAAATGCGTTAATTTTTTAATAATTTGAGCATCATCTAAAAAGTCAAATTTACCCTTTCTGCTTTCTTGTTTTTGATTTATGCCTGGAGAGTGTTCTAAATCATAATAAGAGCATAAATCACTTTTATTAATTATTTCAAATACGGTTTGACATCCTCTGCAGCAAAATTCTTTTTCTTCAATATGGTAGTGCTTGTCCACTATATCTTCGCCACAATGATAGCAGGTTGTTTTGGTTTGTGAAGCAGTTGAATACATGGCAGCAAAAGTATATTCCAAGGTATTTTTTACGAGTGATGAATCTCAGTTGCAAATACTGACAATTGTCATGTCTTATCGTTTACACTTTAGTTCCTTTGCACCTTAAATGAAAGTGATGATTGCTTAATAAACGTTTATCGCTATAATTTATTAATTAAAAAATAGTAACATGTCCCATATTAAATTTACTCATCACAACAAGCAAGAGCAGCAATTTGTAGCCACTTTACGAAAAAAAGTCAATTTTTATTTTAAAGAAAATAATATTTCAAATAAAGCGGATGCAAGAATGGTAATAAAAACCATCGTTTTAGTATCCATGTATGTACTACCTTTTGTTTTAATACTTGCTGTACCAATGAATAATTGGCTTGCTTTTGCTTCGGTAATTGTAATGGGCATCGGTATTGCTGGAGTAGGTATGGGAGTAATGCACGACGCATGTCATGGAGCTTATTCAAAAAAAGAATGGATTAATAAATTGTTATCTGGATCTCTATATTTATTGGGGAGTAATGTGCTTAACTGGAAAATTCAACATAATGTATTGCATCATACCTATACCAATATTTCTGGTTTGGACGAAGATATAGATGATAAAGGACCTATTAGATTATCGGAACACAGACCATTAAAAAAATATCATAGATTTCAATTTTTATATGTGTTCTTCTTTTATGGTTTAATGACTTTGGTAATGTTAACTAATGATTTCTCTAGACTATATAAATATGCTAAGATGGGTTTGATTAAAAGTCAGAATAAAAAATTGAGCTCCGAATTTTGGAAAATGTTATTTAGAAAAGTAGTGTATTTATCGATTGTTTTTGGCTTACCAATATGGTTCACGCGTTTTAATTTTTGGCAAATATTGTTAGGTTTTGTTATGATGCATTGGGTGGCTAGCATTATTTTAAGTTTTGTATTTCAAATGGCGCATGTAGTGGAAGGTGCAGGACAACCCGAAAAAGAGAATGAAATGCAAACAGATTGGTATGTTCATCAATTAAATACAACTAGTGATTTCGCCAGAAATAACAAGTTATTAAGCTGGTATGTTGGAGGCTTAAATTTTCAAATCGAACACCATTTATTTCCAAATATTTGTCATGTTCACTACAAAAAATTAGCGCCAATTGTTCAAGAAACAGCTGTTGAATTTGGCTTTTCGTATAATCTTAAACCCACATTTAGATCAGCATTATTGTCTCATTTTCATAGATTAAGGGAATTGGGTAAAGCATAATTTCTATGATGCATCAACAAAAAATAAGGGTTACAAAGAAATTTACTTTTGATATGGCTCATGCTTTATATGGTTATGATGGACCGTGTAAAAATATTCATGGTCATACCTATTATTTTTATGTTACACTAATTGGCGAAGCAATTCAGGATAATACGCACCCTAAAAATGGTATGGTGATTGATTTTACAGTACTAAAGCAAATTGTTTCAGAAAATGTTATTCAAATTTTTGATCATGCATTAGTTTTAAATTCCAATTCTCCACATTCAAAAATGAATGAATTAAAAGATACATTTGAAAAAGTGATATATGTTAACTATCAGCCATCATGCGAAAATCTTATATTAGACTTCTTAAATCGCATAAAAAATCATTTGCCATCATTTGTTAGTATTCATAATTTAAGGTTAGACGAAACGCCAACATCTTATGCAGAATGGTTTGCATCAGACACTAATTTTTACTAGCAATGAAAAAAGATATTCAGGACAGGATTGATATTGAAATTTTGGTAAATAACTTTTATGATAGCGCAAAAGATAATGAGTTATTAGGAAGAATCTTTGATGATGTGATGAAGGTAGATTGGGATAAGCATTTACCAAAGATGTATGATTTTTGGGAAAATATTGTTTTTCAAACAGGAAATTATAAAGGAAGACCTTTCTTGCCTCATTTAGAAGTAAATGCAAAAGAGGCCTTGACATCAAATCATTTCAATCAATGGTTACAATTATTTCATAAAACTATTGATGATCTTTTTGTAGGACCAATTGCGAATGAATTAAAATTTAAATCTCAGAATATAAAGGAAGTTTGGAATTATAAAATGGATTATATCAATTCGTATAACGCTGAAGATCATACTTCTTAATTCATTTGTTCGCTACTCTAATTTTAGTTAATTTAAGCCTATCAAATTATCATTTATTTGTACATGATTTCCATTTGATTTAAAGAACTCTAACAAAAATAAATCTATTATGAAAATTAAATTTTTAGGCGCAACGGAAACTGTGACAGGAAGTAAACATTTAATTATGACTGAAAGCGGCTCTCAGATATTATTAGATTGCGGTTTGTATCAAGGTTTTGGAAAAGAAACAGATGCCATGAATAGAGAGATTGATGTTGATCCCTCAAGTATTGATGCTGTTATCCTTTCTCATGCTCATATTGATCATTCGGGTAATTTGCCTAGTTTAGTTAAACAAGGGTTTACTGGAAGTATATATTGTACCGGCGCCACTTTAGACGTTTGTAAAATTTTATTATTAGATAGTGCTCATATTCACGAGAGTGACATTAAATATATTAATAAAAAAAGAGCGCGTAAAGGACTATCGCCATTAAAACCTTTATATACTATACATGATGCTGAAAAATGTTTAAAGCATTTCAAAGCAGTTCCTTATAACACAGATTTCCACATTAACAAGGAGTTTTCTTTTCGTTTCACGGATGTAGGACATATTATTGGAAGTGCTGCTGTTAATATAACTACACGTGAAAACAAAAAAGTAACACATTTAACTTTCTCTGGTGACGTTGGAAGATACACAGATTTATTGTTAAAATCGCCTGATGTTTTTCCGCAAGCCGATTACATTATCTGTGAGTCAACATACGGAGATAGATTACATGATGTATTAGTTAATGCTGAAACTAAATTACTAGAAATAGTTAATTATACGTGTGTGGAAAAAAAAGGTAAATTGATTATTCCTGCATTTAGTTTGGGGCGAACACAAGAAATTGTATTTGCTTTAGATAAAATGAAAAACGAACGCATGCTTCCTAATATTAAAATTTATGTGGATAGTCCGTTATCGGTTAGTGCAACAGAGATTATGAGAAAACATACGGAGTGTTTTAATCACACACTTCAAAAATATATTTTAACTGATCCTGATCCATTTGGATTTAATAATTTAGAATATATTCAAAGTGTTGAAGAATCGATGGCGCTTAATAAGATGCCTGAGCCATGTATTATTATATCTGCTTCTGGCATGGGGGATGCAGGTAGAGTGAAGCACCATATAAAAAACAATATCAGTAATCCTAAAAATACGATATTAATGTCTGGCTATTGTGCGCCAGGATCTTTAGGTAGAAGATTGATGGACGGAGAAACTAGTGTACATATTTTTGGAGACTTTTTTGATGTTAAAGCGGATGTGGATTCTATCTTGTCATATAGCGCACATGCTGATTATAACGAGTTATTGAGATTTCTTTCTTGCCAAGATGCCACAAAAGTTAAAACTTTGTTTTTAGTGCATGGAGAGCAAGATGCTAAAATTTCATTTAAAGAAAAACTAATTAAAAATGATTTTTCTAATGTTATAATTCCCGAAAAAGGATCTGAGTTTATTTTAGAATAGGATAAATTATTTATCTACATTCTCGCTTAATATCTTTCCCTGCTCGTTTTGTTTTTCGAGGGTCCAATTATTTGTAATATTTGTTTCTATCCAACTTTTCCCAGCTTTTCTAGAAATATTAATCTTTAAACCGTACATATTATTAAACATACCTTCTAACTCAGCAACAGTCATATTAGGACTGATGTTAATTATTCCATTTTCATGATTCGTTCTACAATCACCAATGGTTTTACTGCTTTTTTCTACAATCTTCTCAGATGCTGGGCCTCCATGACGGTTTGATTTTGCATAAAAATCAAGTTTTAAATAAGGAAATTCTTGATTAAATTCTTCCTGAATGCTAAATATTTTTCTGTTATTGTTAATTGTTGATGTCATATTAATTTGATTTAATGAAAAACAGAGTAGCTTATTTATCTAAAATTTATAAGTAAAGATATTTTACCTATGCTAGTTTTTACATGAGTATTATCAATAAGATTGCTGATTATAATCACACCTATATGACTAATATTTATGAGATTAATAAAAAAACATGATAAAAGTCATTTTTTAACTTGATAATTCTCAGAAAGTTCTATTTTCTCTAAAATATCTTTGAAATGAATTAGGAGCAAAATGTCTATATTAGAATTTAAAAATACAGGTGATATGGAAAGTTTAAATGCTCTTTTTGAATATGCTACAGAAGGGATTATTGTGTCTGATAAAACTGGTAAAATAATAAAAGCCAACCCAAGTGCAGAGCGTTTATTTGGATATACTACAGGAGATTTATTAGGTAAAACAATCGAAGATTTAGTCCCTCGTCGCTATTCAGAAGGACACGTAAAACACCGAGAAAATTTCAATGCTCATCCGCATGCCCGCTCTATGGGTAAAAATATGGATTTGTTTGCCAAAAGAAAGGATGAGTCTGAATTCCCAGTAGAAATTAGCTTATCTTATTATAAGCAAAAAGATGAACAGTTTGTTATTGCTTTTATTATTGATATTACTGAAAGAAAACGTCATGAAGAAAGTATTAAAAAATTAAATCAAGATTTAGAGCGCAAGGTTGACGAACGAACAAAAGTTTTACATGAAGCATTAATTGAGCTTGAAATTTCAAAAGAAAAATTAAGCGAAGCGCTAGAAACTGAGAAAGAATTAAATGATATGAAATCTCGTTTTGTAACCATGGCATCTCATGAGTTCCGCACACCACTGAGTACTATTTTATCTTCTATTTCGCTTGTAAATAAGTATAATGCTGGCGAAAATGATGAAAAAATTCAAAAGCACGTTCATCGTATTAAGTCTGCTGTTACAAATATGACGTTGATTTTAAATGACTTTTTATCTGCAGAAAAATTAGAAGAAGGAAAAGTATTTTTAAGAAACGAAGATTTAAATATCCAAGAACTTTCTGAGGAAATTATTAATGAAATTAATGGGATATTAAAACCAGGACAAAAAGTAGTGTACACTCATTCTGGTTTAGCTTCGGCTAGTTTAGATAAACAGATGGTAAGAAATATTTTATTGAATTTAATTTCGAATGCGATTAAATTTTCGCCAGAAAACAAAATAATTGAATTGCAAACATCTATTGACTCTGAAAAAATAACTATTACCGTAATTGATCAAGGAATGGGAATTCCAAAAGAAGAGCAAGAGCATTTATTTCAACGATTCTTCAGAGCTCGAAATGTAATCAACATTCAAGGAACAGGTTTAGGTTTAAATATAGTTGGTAAATATCTTGAAATTATGAATGGTACTATTAGTTTTGAAAGTCAAGTAGATAAAGGAACAACATTTAATATAGTTATACCAAATACAAAACAATGAAGACAATTTTAATTATTGAAGATAACTTAGATGTTAGAGAAAATACTGCCGAAATTTTAGAATTAGCAAATTATAAAGTGCTACAAGCTGAAAATGGCAAACAAGGGGTTGAGTTGGCTCAAAAAGTTAAACCAGATTTAATTATTTGCGACATTATGATGCCTGTATTAGATGGATATGGCGTTATTCATTTATTAAGTAAAAGTTCAGAAACTGCAAGTATCCCTTTTATTTTTTTAACGGCTAAAAGCGAACGAATAGATTTTAGAAAAGGGATGGAAATGGGTGCTGATGATTATATTAGTAAGCCTTTTGATGATATTGAGTTATTGAAAGCAGTTGAAAGTAGAATTAAAAAAAGCGAAATATTAAAAGCAGAATTTTCTAAAAATGTTGATGGATTAAATAAATTTTTTGATGAAGTTAAAAAGAATGATGACTTAAAAATGTTGTCGGCTGATAGAAGAGTAAAAACATTTAAGAAGAAAGAGAGTATTTTTAGTGAAGGCAATAGTCCGAATTATTTATATTTTCTTGTAAAAGGAAAAATTAAAAATTTTAAATCTCATGAGTATGGTAAGGAATTAATTACTGCCTTATATAAAGAGGGTGATTTTTTTGGTTACACAGCTTTATTAGAAGAACAGCCTTATTCAGAAACAGCCGAGGCAATGGAAGATTCGGAAGTATGTTTAATTCCTAAAGAAGATTTTTTTTCATTGATGTACAATAATATGAATGTGATGAAAACGTTTGTTAAAATGCTTTCTGATAATATCGTTGAAAAAGAAAATCAATTAGTTAATCTGGCATATAGCTCCGTTCGTAAAAGAGTAGCAGAAGCTCTCGTATTATTACAAAGCAGATATGATAACGAAAAGGGTAAAAACTTCAGCATTTCTATTTCTCGCGAAGATTTAGCTAATATTGTAGGAACAGCTACTGAGTCTTTAATTAGAACATTAAGCGATTTTAAAGAAGAAAAATTATTAGAAGTAAAAGGGAGTAATATTACAATCATTAATCTTGAGAAATTGAAAAAATTAAAAGCGTAATCTAAACAGATTACGCTTTTAATGCATTGCTTATATAACTCTCTTGAGAGTTATATAACATTCACTAAAATTAATAGTGTACAAACAACCACTTCCAAAATAAACAAATTAAAAACCCATTTTACAGGAGCTTGTCCAATAGCAACTACATTGTTTGTCATTGCAACGGCCATACATAAAATTAATTCCCAAATAGGTGCGTCATGTTGTAAAATCTGCATGGCGGTAATACCACCTAATATACTACCAATTAAAATGGTCATGCTAATTAACCCGAAATAACTGAAATTTAATTTATCAATTAATTGGTTGTAGGATTTTGTTATTGCTGTCATTGTCTTGAGGTTTTAAAGTTTTCTTCAACAAATTTCGAAACTAACAAGCATTATTTAGTTGATGAATATCAGTTTTTAGAGATGATTTTCGTCATGAATGGCTTGCGACTTGTATATAAATTTGCTTTATAAATTTCATGGTGATGGACGTAGAATATAAATACTATTTAATAGAGCTTATTCCGAGAGTTTTTTGTGGAATCATCTTTCTTTTTCAGGGATATGATAAACTGTTTAAGATTAAAATAGAAGGAGTTGTGGAAACTTTTTTATTTGAAACTCAACATAGACATGTACCTAGATTTTTATTACAAGCTATGGCGGTATTTGCTTCTAATGTTGAATTTATAGGAGGCGCTCTTTTAATAATTGGCCTTTTTAAAACAGCCGTTTTAGCACTATTTGGAATTGATTTAATATTTGTGGCAATTGCTTTCTCATATATGAATCCAGTATGGGACATGAAGCATGTGTTTCCAAGATTGGTGCTTATCCTCATGCTGTTTTTAATGCCTGATCGTTGGAGTTACTTCAGCCTCGATTATTTAATTTCTCATTACTTCTAACCAATTATTTTTCAACTATGCAATTAACAATTAACAACGACAGAACAATTGAGGATCTTAACCAAGATTTTATGGCAGTATTTCCTTATTTAAAAATCCATTTTTTTAAAAATACTCATAAAGAAAATCAAGGTTCTCCTAAAAGAGAAATTTTACCTGTTACTACAAAATTTAAAATGATTAATCATATTAATGGAGTAGTCATAATTTCTGAAGATCATACGGTAAAAGAAGTGGAACAATTTTTTAAACTTCATTTCAATTTAAATGCCCAGCTATTTAGAAAATCTGGAAATAACTGGTTGGAAACTACTATTACGGATGCTTGGACGCTAAAAAAACAAAACCAGGAAGGAATGGAATTGAGCAAATTAGCTGGATGAAACAAGACATTATAAAAGCTCTTAAAACAAAAAACCACCTAATTTGATAGGTGGTTTTTTGTTTAATAGTGACCCCGATTGGATTATTTTATTACTTCTAAAAAAATCAATAAATTTCAATTTGCTTTATTAACAGTACTTTCAGAGCGTTTTGCATCTATTCGCATAGATAAGTGTTCATAAAAAAGAGGCTAATGTTTACCCTAATGTTTACCCTATTTAATTATTTTCCTTATATTGCATTATATTTCATTATTCTTCGCTATGGCAACAGTATCAATCATCTTCAGAAAAGACAAGTTAAATAAAAAGGGTCAGGCACCTGTTCATTTTCGAATAATCAAAGATAGAAAAATAACTTATATGTCATCAAGTATTTTTTTGCTTCCAAATGAATGGGATGAGAAAAATAAGAAAGTGAAAAAATCGCACCCAAATAGCGTTAGATTTAATTCTTATCTAGCAAATAAATTTACTGAATTACAGGACCAAGTATTTGAACATTTAACTCTGTCAAAATCAATTACTATAGAGCAGTTGCGCACTAAAGCTTTTGGTCAAAAACCATTGGATTTCTTTTCATTCGCAGAAGAGGTTTATGGTAGATATAAAAGACAAGGTCAAATAGGTACACACGACCGTTGTCAGGCGATAATCAATAAAGTAAAAGACCATGTAAATCAGAAACAAATTTGTTTCCAAGATATAACTCCTGAGTTTTTAGGGGAATACGAGAAACATTTAAGAGTGGATAGAAAGAATGGAACTAACACTATTCACACTAACTTTAAATTCATTCGCCAATTATTCAATGAAGCTGTAAATAGCGATAAGTTGGATAGCAAATTTGATTCATTCAAAAAGTATAAAATCAAGACTGAAAAAACTCATCGTGAATATTTAACTGAAGACGAATTAACAATTATTGAAAAATTAGATCTTGGTGATAATGAACAAAAGTACGTGCATCGTGATATGTTTATTTTTGCATCTTATGCCGGTGGTCTTCGAGTTTCAGACGTGTTAAAATTGAAATGGCAAAATATTGACAAAACGCATATTAAATTGACAATCAAGAAAACTGGTAGTCAGCTTTCAATTAAGATACCGGAAAAAGCTTTCACTATCCTTGAAAAGTATAGACCAAAAAAGGTGGCATTAGATCATTATGTTTTTCCAATGTTACCTAATGGTATGAAAGAAGCTGATTTTATTAAATTGGATAACGAAATCTCCAAGGCAACAGCATTAATAAATAAGAGCCTCAAAGTTATTTCTGAGGATTCCAAAATTGGAAAACACGTTAGTTTTCATATTAGTCGCCATACATGGGCAACAAGAGCTTTACGCAAAGGGATAAGTATTGATAAGGTTTCTAAATTAATGGGACACGCTCAAATCAAAGAAACTCAGATTTATGCCAAAATCGTAAACGAAGAATTGGATAAAGCAATGGATGTTTTCAACGATTAATAAAACATATTTATTATCAATACTTTAAGTTTTTAACAGCCATAATTTATAGCATTTAGCTGCTATATTTATAAACACTTGTATTAGTTGCATTCAATTTCTTTAAATTCGTTTAACGAGTATTTAACCCTTATTTTATGTTTCCTAATATTATTTGTTCTCCCTTTGTGGAGCACCCAGTTATAGATGTTGCCCAAATCGAAGCTAAAGAATTTGACGTTGTGGCATATAGTAGCGAGCAGACAAGCAGCTTTGTAGAGCATGGTAAATTCAATAAAGAACAATATTGCAAATGTTTGTTACACAAACTATTTACTTTAACTAAGTCCAAAATAAAACCGTTCATTCAGTATCAATGCAATATGATGAATGAGCCAATTGTTTGGCTAAATAAATTAGAAAAACTTATTGATTTAAACCGAGACATATTTACTTCAAAGGACCAGGTGATTAAATTCGAAAAAGTATTGACGGTTATTGAGATCATGCGTGATACTATTGAACATCAATCACAATTGCCTAAAAATCAATTTGATATTCATCATGTAAAATCAAAACTAAAAGAATATACAATTTTTGAAGAGAAGCTTTCTTACCTCTGCGAAATGGAAACGGATTACAAGCAACAGCGTCCAGTTATCTATAATTCAAGTGCAGTGCCATTTGACGAACAAATTAGTTTAGAGATAGAGAGAGTAACAAAACAAGAACTATTAAAAGAAAAATCAAAACAACGGTCTGAAATCCTTTCTAATTCTAGCAAACCATCTGCAACCAACAATCAAGTTGCCATACAACTCAATTGTAATTTAAATTATTTTGTAGATATATTCTATCAACTATCACAAGAAAAACAAGCTATATCAGGCTCTCTAAAAGATATAGCTGAATATATTTCGCGCGGACTAATTGATAAAGAAGGTAATCCAGTATCTCCCGATTCTGTTTACTCCATGTTAAAACCATCAAATTTTGAAAAGAGACCTAAAGGTCCCTCTCGGTTTAAGTTGGAATAATTTCGTTGATTTACATCAACTTATGTATTAAATGGTGACCGGTCACCTTTCGGTCACCAAGTCACTTTCCCTCTCTGCTCACATTTGCCCCATAATCTTAAAAACCAAAAAGAAAATGGAAGCAATTATTTTATCTAAAGAGCAGTTCAATGTATTAACTGGCTCAATCGAGGAAATCAAAACAAAAATCGACAATCAAAACAAAAAACCTCAAGAGGTTTTTGTCGACAATCAAGAATTTCTATTCTTGATGAAAATCTCAAAACGCACCGCACAAACCTGGAGAGATGAAGGTAAAATTTCATTCTCTCAAGTTGGTAATAAAATCTATTACAAAATGGTTGATGTGGAAGCGTTATTGAATAAACATTACAACAAAGCTTTTAAAAAGTAAGGAGGGACGATATGGAAAAATATACAGATACACTCCACGACCTTACTTGGCCAGAATTACTTCAGCAAGTTTCAGCAATTCTCAGCCGCGATGTAAAAGCTTTAGAAAGTAACGTAAACTATTACAAGAAATTATTTAATGACAGTAACGGCGATAAAAACCAACTCAATAAATTATTTGAAAAACTCCAGCTCGATAAATTGCGCTACGCTTATTTCTCTGAACTATTTATAAGATTGGATGAAAGCAATTATAAGATGATCATTATGAGTTTAGAGAGTTGCATTCAACAAGAAACAAACATGCAAAACAAAGCGCCTAAAGATTGGTCGGCAACGGTTCGTTTTAAGAACGGACAAATTAAAGTGTATTTCATGGCATTATCTTATTATCAATAAAACCTCAACTATGTTCGATATTCCAGTACCTCAAAATCACAATGCAGTTTCAAACTCGGCTTTGCCGAGTATTGAAACTGCTAAACATAAATTGGAGCAGTTATTGGCATCTCAACGCAAAATTGCCGAAAATAAATGCAAGCCAATTTCATTTTCTCAGCCCATCGTTTGGCAAAAAGAAAACCCTGTTTTCTTTCCTAAAACAATCAATGTTATACAGGGTAAAGCAGGCGTGCATAAGTCACGCCTTGCTGAAACCATTTGCGCCTCACTGCTTAAAAAAACAGATTGCCATAATGATTTACTTGGCTTTAAAACCAATTTGCTCACACGCTATGCTATTTGTTATGTAGATACAGAACGAAATTTATCTGAGCAATTACCTTACTCCCTCCAACAAATTCAATTAAAAGCTGGATATGAGATAACCGAAGAGCCTTACGGCTTCGATTATATTTCATTATTAGAGTTTGGCAGAGAAGATCGTTTTGATATGCTTAATATTTATTTGGAGCACGCTCGTAAAAAGTTCCCTATTCACATTTTTATTATCCTGGACGTCATCACTGATTGCATCTTTAATTTCAATGACACCAAGGATAGTATGAAATTAATTGATATGATGAATCAAACCATCAACCGGTACGATGTCACATTTTTATGTTTGATACATGAAAACCCGGGAAGTGCAGATAAAGCACGAGGGCATTTAGGAACAGAAATTTTAAATAAAGCCAGTACGGTTATTCAAATTGGCTTTGAGAAAGATGCCCAAAATCATAATACCGATTTATTAAAAGTGGCTTATTTAAAATGTCGTAGCTCCAAAAAACATGATCCATTTTATGTGCAATATTCCGATACCGAAAAAGGTTTAATTATGTCCGATCCATTTACAACCCAAACTGTTTTGGATAAAAAAAATCATAAAGCTTCGCTTTCTGAAACCTTAGAGTTACTTAGCCAAATACTTGTCTCAGAAATGCCACGCAAAGAATTACTTGAGCTATTGATGGACGAGTTAGATTGCAGTAAGCGAACAGTCATAAGTCGTTTAAAACAAATTACAGATAATGCCACAGTCATTGAGCAAAATGAGGTAAACCACACACTTTGCACTCGTACTAAAAACAAAGAAATGTCTTTCTACTTAAATCCTTTAAAATCAAGCGCTTCATCCTAAATTTAACATCGATGCAAAGTGCAAACCCATATATAAGGGTTTGCACTTTGCATTTGTGATATTGTGAACAAGTGGTTAGAATATACATTCACTCAATTTCCTTATTTTTCGTATTTTGGAATCAATTACATAAATAATGAAAATTCAAAAATTAATACACGCTGGAATATTAAATAATGAATAACCAAATAATAAACCCATTAAAAGCAATAAGTAAATCTTACCTCAGAATGCCTGTGGTAAAAACAGATATTAATGATTTTGTTGCGCACCTTTCAGTTTTTATTGATACTATTAATGAAAAAGAAAGTGAAGAATATGCGAAAAATCAGCTAACAAAGTTTTTGAATGATAGTTTCTACAGTTCTAAAAACAAAATAAACACAAAAGGCCGTATTGATTTAGCAATTTATGATGAAGAAAATCCAATAGTGATTTTTGAATGTAAAAAGCCAAAAAGCAGTGATGCTGATATGATGTCAAAGGCTAATATAAACGTAAAGGCCTTTCATGAATTAATATTATACTATTTAAGGGAGCGGATTGAACATAATAATACAAACATTAAGCACCTTATTGCTACAAATATGTATGAATGGTTTGTTTTTGATGAAAGAGATTTTGACCATGCCTTTTATCGCAATCCAAAACTTATAAAAGACTACGAAACATTTAAAAACGAAAACAAGGATACAGAACATTTTTATAAAAGTATTGCAAAAACATTTGTAGATAAAGAGAATGGACAAATAAATTATGTTCACTTTGATTTACGTGATTATAAAAAAGGCATATCCACTTCTTTAAATGAGGATAGTGAAGATCAAAAATCTCAAAGAAATAAATTAAGAGCACTTTATAAGTTCCTATCTCCTAATCATTTATTAAAACAGCCTTTCGAAAATGATAGTAATTCTTTAAATAGTGAATTTTATCATGAACTGCTGCATATTATAGGGTTAGAAGAATCAAAGGACGGGACAAAAAAAATCATCCAACGAAAAAAAGAAGGGGATAGAAACGAAGGCTCTTTGTTGGAGAATGTTATTTTTAATATTGAAGAAACAGATAGGTTAAGGCGATTAAATAATCCGAACTCTTTTGGTGAAACATCAGAAGAAAGAATGTTTTCTGTTGCATTAGAGTTATGTATCACTTGGATTGATAGAGTTTTATTTTTGAAACTATTAGAATCTCAATTGGTAAGATACCATCGTGGTGATAAAGACTATCGCTTTTTAAATAGCAAAGTAATCCCTGACTATGATGTTTTAAAAAATGTGTTCTTTTCAGTTTTAGCTAAGGAAGAAAGTGAAAGAAAAGGTAAATGGAAAGAGTTTTTTCAAAAAACACCTTATTTAAACAGCTCTTTATTTGAACCTTCTTCGTTAGAAGAAGATATAATTGGAATCGAAAGCTTAGATAGTCATTTAGAAATTGACATCTATAGAGGCACTAAATTATTAGATAATAGTAAGCAAGCAAAAGGTAAATTACATACACTTGAATATCTATTTAAGTTTTTAGATGCCTATAACTTTGCTTCTGAAGGCGCAGATGAAGAACAGGAAGATAGAAAAACCCTTATTAATGCAGCTGTTTTAGGTTTAATTTTTGAAAAAATTAATGGATACAAAGATGGCTCATTTTTTACTCCTGGTTTTATTACCATGTATATGTGTCGTGAAACAATCAGGCGTTCAGTTTTACAAAAGTTTAATGAAACATATAGTTGGAATTGCGATTCTTTTGAATCTATTTATAATTATCTAAAAAGAAACCCAACGGATATTCTCGAATACAATAAAGTAATTGATGATTTAAAAATTTGCGACCCTTCTGTAGGTTCTGGTCACTTTTTAGTTTCAGCATTAAACGAATTGATTGCTATAAAAAGTGAATTAGGTATTTTAGCAGATAAAACTGGCAAAGTATTACCTATTTCTATTGTTATTGAAAACGATGATTTAATTGCTGTATTAGACGATCAAATATTTGAATATAAGGCGCCTAATGCAAAATTTGGAGCTAATGATAATCAAAGAATACAGGAAACGTTATTTCATGAAAAAGAAAAAATAATTGAACATTGTCTTTTTGGAGTTGATATAAATGGTAATTCAGTTAAGATATGCAGGTTACGTTTGTGGATTGAATTATTAAAAAATGCTTATTATACTTCAAAATCTGATTATACAAAATTAGAAACGCTACCTAATATTGATATTAATATTAAACGAGGTAATTCATTAGTAAGTCGATTTGACCTTGATGCAGATTTAACTACTGTTTTTAAGCAACAAAAATTTAACTACGATACTTATCGACTAGCTGTAGAAAGCTATAAAACAGCGCCTACTAAAGCTGCAAAAAATGGTTTGCTAGAATTTATTAATGAAATAAAATCTCAATTCAAAACAGTATTTTATAACAATGACCCTCTTAATAAAAAGTTAAGCACCTTACGTGGCCAACGTGAATTACTAAACCAAGATATGGATTTGTTTGGTAAAATTATTAGAAATGAAAAAGAGGTTGAAACAGAAAAGAAAAGATTAGATATTAGCATTGCCCAAACCGAACAAAAAATACAAGACATTAAAACCAATGTTTTTTATAAAAACGCATTTGAATGGCGTTTTGAATTTCCTGAAGTGATGGATAAAAATGGGAACTTTGTCGGTTTTGATATTTTAATTGGTAACCCGCCATATATTAGTTTGCAAAGGATGCAAGAATCTGCTTTCTTAAAAACATTAAACTACAAAACATTTGAGAGCTCTGGTGATTTATATTCTTTGTTTTATGAACGTGGGAACAGTATTTTGAGACAAAATGGCCATTTGTGTTACATTACTTCAAACAAGTGGATAAATGCCAACTATGGCAAAAGTACAAGAGGGTATTTTGCTAAAGAAACTAATCCCTTAATTTTAATTGATTTTGCAAAAATCAAAATATTTGATAGTGCAACTGTATTTGTAAATATTATTTTAACTCAAAAAAACATAAATAATCAAAATTTAGAAGCTTGTTCGTATGAAGAATCTACTTTGACTTCTTTTAATGTTAATGACTATTTTCAAAAAAACAAGTTTAAACTTAAGAATTTAAATGAAGATGTTTGGAAAGTGAATAACGATGTTTCTCAGAACATTACCTCAATTATTGTTAGTAAGGGAAAACAATTGAAGCATTGGACAGATATAAATTTTAATAGGGGAATTACAACAGGATTTAACGATGCGTTCCATATTACTGAAACCGAAAAAAATGACCTTATTAATTCAGACAAAATTAATTCAGAGATTATAAAACCTCTACTTAGAGGAAAGGATATTAAACGATGGCGATATGGCTATGAAAATAAATATATAATTTTCACTAGACAAAAAATAGATATATCAAAATACCCATTTATAGAAAAACATTTGTCTAAATTTAAAATTGATTTAAATCCAAAGAAAAGTATAAGTGACGCATTTGGAAGGAAGCCTGGCACCTACAAATGGTATGAAATTCAAGATAATACAGCTTATTACGAAGAATTCGAAAAACCTAAAATAGTATGGATTGAAATTTCAGATAAAGCAAACTATGCTTATGATGAATCTGGAATGTACCTGACAAATTCTGCTTACTTTATTTCTGGAAAAAATTTAAAATATATCTTAGCCATTCTAAACTCAAAGGTAGCAGATTTTTATTTCTTTCAAATTACAGCAACTATTGCAGGCGGAAGAAAGCGTTACACTAAACAATACGTCGCTGAAATACCAGTGCCTTATATTGATAAGAAAAATCAGGAACCATTTATTAAGATAGTTGATTATGTTTTATTTTTAAGAACACAAGCAGACAATAAAGATGCTAGAATTGCTGCAAGTTATTTTGAATCTTTATTAAACGTTATGGTTTATGAATTGTATTTTGAAGACTTGGTTAAAAAAGCTGGTTTCGATGTTTTAAAATATGTAAATAAATTCTCAACCATAGATAATTTTACTAGTGAAAACGAAAAATTAAAATATTTATATGATTTATTTGAAAGCATTCATGTAAAAGAACATCCAATAAGAAATAGTATATTTTATATTGATTCAATTCCGGAAATTAAAGAAATCACTAACGCGACAAAATAATTATAATGAAAATTAGTACAATCAAATTTGTCAATTATAGAGCGTTTTATGATGGAACTAACAATGAGTACCTTTTAAATATTTCTGATAAAAATTTATTAATCTATGGTGAAAATGGCAGCGGGAAAACTTCCTTTTATAGAGGCCTAATGGATTTTGTAAATCAAGAAGATTTTATAATTCATAATCAAGCTCAAGATGGAAGTGAAGGTTTTGTTGAAGTGGGCTTTGATGATGGGAGTAGTGAAAGAATAGATGAGACTGTAAGAGAATACACAAATATTAAAGTTCTAAATGCAAAAAAATTGAATAGCTTCCTTTCTTATAAGGAATTGCTGAGAACATATTTATACAAAGATGAAACGAAAGAAATTAATTTATTTGATTTAGTGGTTAATACAATATTAAAAAACCACAAGCTAAGTACATTAGGAAATTTAAAAGAGGCATGGGATGCAGCAAACATTGATACTACTGCTGCACAAATATCGTTTTGGAGCGATTTGTTAGATAAAAATGCTATCGATACAGATGGCTATAAGGAAAAGATTGAAATTGTAGATGCATTAAACAAGAGGAAGTATGAAGATTTTGAAGAAGAGTTAGAAGAGTTATTACAAAATATTAATGTTGAATTAAAGAATATAATTAAATACTTTAATCAAAGCATTGATCTAGAACTTATATTAACAGCGGGAGACCCAAATAACAATAAGTATCCTGTCATTACGTCAAAGGTTAATTTTTTCAATAAAGCATTGCCAAATTACCATGCAAATTTGAATGAAGCCAGATTATCAGCTTTGTCATTATCAATATACTTTGCCGCAATTAAATCTAACCCTACCGAAGAAGCATTAAAGGTACTGGTTTTGGATGATATCTTTATAGGTTTAGACATGGGGAATAGAATGCCATTATTAGATATTTTAAAAAATGAATTTTCTGATTGGCAAATTTTTATTACAACATATGATAGAAATTGGTTTGAAGTTGCAAAAAGATTGACTTCAAATTGGCTTCATATTGAGATGTATGCTGGCAAGAAAGAAGATAATAATTTTGAACACCCAGTAATTTTATTGGAATCAGATAGCCATTACGACAAAGCTAAGAAGTATCTTTTAGCAAAAGACTATCCTGCAAGCGCAAATTATTTAAGAAAAGAAATTGAAAAATTGATTAAAGAACGATTGTCTGAGGAAAAAATTCGAGATTATGGCGAGAAACCGAAACTGTTGTCTAATTTGTGGAAAATGTTTATTGAACGCTATATTGAAAATGGTCACCCGATAAGTAAAGAAATAATAACATTATTCGAATCTTCAAGAATTACATTATTGAACCCACAATCCCACGATAATATTAATGCGCCAATTTACGGATATGAATTAAATAAAGCCTTTGAACTTGTAGACTTAATTAAGGATGTTCCAATCTTGGATGGAATTTTGGTAATGGAAAAAGGTATGGAATTTACTTTTCGTCATCCTAATGTTGATTACACTTTTACTTTTGAATTAATAACTGATTGGATGTTAAATATACATAATGGCGTAGTAATTGAAATAAGACCAAAATGCAAAATTAAACATTGGAATTATAATGGCGTTTCATTTTGGAATTTCAAAAAAAGTGTGCCATATGAAAAAACTGATCTAGCGCCAATTTTAGAAAAAAAGGATATTTCACTAGATTATATATCAGATGTAATTACAAATAAAATCAAAATATTTACAACAAGTAGAGTGGTTTTTGAGAAAAATACAAGTTATGAAAATTGGATTACTTTAGATGAGCTTTTTCGTAAAATAGAAAAAACAAAACTTATCGATAAATCATTCATGGTTATATTTTGGACGAAAGTCAAGAATTTCTTTGATAATTAAAGATTAAAACATATAATGAATTCTAGTTATGGAAGGTAAAAATGAGAAAAAAACACATTTACTAGTAATTGCATTTATAGTTCTTGTTGTACTTATTGCATTTGTTTTAACCTTTGGTAATTATTTTCCTAAAGAAGAGCCCGCTAAGAAAATTTACGATGATATTGATTTTAATAAACTTCATGAAAACATCGAAAATGAAATAAAATCAAGAAATGATGCATTAACAAAAATTAAAGAAGAAAAAGAATTATTACTAGCTCAAATTAACAAAAGTATAAATTTGCTAAAAGGATTTTTAGCTGGATTATGGATAATAGTAAATACTACCATGTTTTTATTATGTTACCCAAAGTACTCACTTAATGAGTTTATTCAATTTAATGAGGCTACTATTATAGTTTTAATTTTTATTTTATTTATGATTTCCGAAAAATATACAAGTCTTCATTTAGCATTTGAAGCTTTGAAGAAGATTATAATAAGAAAAGTATCTAATAAGTTTGATCTTAATATAAAAATAGAAAATAAATTAAAAAACGAACTATATGTTTTAGAAGCAATATATCATGTTCATCCAAGTATAATTCTAAAAAAAGATATTAATAAATAATTCATTATGGCGAATAGCAACGAAATGACGATAAGTTCACTAACCGATAAAGTAACTGCAGGTGAATTGACTTTACCCGAAATGCAAAGAAGATATGTTTGGACAGCCGTTAAGGTTCGTGATTTATTCGATTCACTCTACCGAGGCTATCCTTCAGGGTCAATTTTAGTATGGGAAACTGACCATAATGTAAATGATAGAAATTTGCAAATAAATAATGTTGCTACACCATTAATTACAAATAAATTATTGCTTTTAGATGGTCAACAAAGATTAACTTCTCTAACTGCCGTAATTAAGGGAACGCCTTTATTAGTTAGAGGCAAATCAAAGCCAATAGATATATTATTTAATCTGGAACATCCTGAAAATTTATTTGATCGGGAAGAAAATTTTAAAGATGAAGAAGACCAAGATTTTGATGAAGAGAATGAAATCGAAGAAGAAGAGAACGATATCCTAGAAGAATTAAGAAAAAGAACATTCGTTGTTACAAGTAAAAATTTATTAAATGACCCAAAATGGGTATCAGTTGCAGACATATTTAAAAAATCAGATAGCCAATTATTAAAAGCTCTTGGTATTAATTCTGAACATCCAAATTGGGACAAATATTCAGAACGCTTAAGCAATGTTAGAAAGATCGTAGACTACAAATATCATGTAGTCATTCTTCCAAAAACAATGTCATATCAGGAGGTAACAGAAATATTTGTACGTGTAAATTCACTAGGGGTTAAATTAAGAGGATCAGATTTGGCGTTAGCACAAATTACATCTAGATGGTCTGGATTCCTTAAAGAACTGGAGAATTTTGCTGGAGAATTCCAAAATAATAGCGACTACTTGATTGAATCAGGAATTTTAGTAAAATCAATGGTCGTTTTTGCTACAGGGCAGAGTCAATATAAAACTATCAATAAAATATCTATAGAAGATTTAAAAGAGGCTTGGATTAAAACTCAATCGAGTATTCGTTTTGCAATAAACTTCGTGAACGCTAACATACGTATCGAAAATTTACGATTAATGAGTTCTCCTTTTTTACTTATACCAATTTCATATTACATTGAATTAAAGAAAGAGAAATTAAATCATTTAGAAACTAAGCAGTTGTTATTGTGGTTTTATTCTGCGCACATGAAAGGTCACTATAGTTATGGTGCTACGGAAAGCTTTTTAGATTCAGATATTAATGCGATAAAACGGTCAGATAATTTAGAACCTTTGCTAACTGTTTTAAAAAGCCATGTTAAATCTTTTGAAATAACCGAGGATGATATTAAAGGTAGAAGTACACGTAGCCCATATTTTAGTATGTTGTTTTTTATTTCGAAACAAAAAGGCGTGCAAGATTGGTTAAGCGGGATTGCTTTAACCGAAAGTGCTAAAGGCAAGGCTCATGCAATTCAGTTTCATCATATTTTCCCTAAAGCACAATTGAAAAAAATTGGCATTGATAAAAGTGAAATAAATGATCTTTCAAACTTAACGTTTATAGTAGGCCGCACAAATCGTAAAATTAGTGACCGCAAACCAAGTGAATATATACCTGAAATAGTTGCAGAACGAACTACTAAAGTATTTGTAGATAATTATATAAGTGATGATAAAAGCCTTTGGGAACTTGAAAACTACCAGAAATTTTTAAAAGATAGAAGGGGAAAATTAGCAAACGAAATAAATACGTTTGTTTCTAATTTTTTAAGCTAATTATATTTTATATTCACTTGTTATTCTGCATTTGGCCTGTGGCATCGCTTAGAAATAAATTAATTGGCGCCAAATCTATATGTTATCAGAAAGATTAGTCTACAATAAAAACAAAAATTAAAATGGATAAAATACAAAGAGGGTCTGAATGGAGAAAATGGGATTTGCATTTTCACACACCAACTTCATATGACTATAAAGACAAATCTGTAACTAATGAAGAAATAATTGAAACTCTTTCGGCAAACAATATTTCAGTTGTTGCAATTACTGATCATCATATAATTGATGTTGATCGTATTAAAAAGTTACAAGAATTAGGTAAGGTAAATAATATAACGGTATTACCAGGAATTGAATTTTTATCTGATGCAAAAGGAAAAGTTCCAATTCATTTTATTGGGATTTTTTCAGAAAACTGTAACCTAGAATATATTTGGGGTCAAATTGAAAATAAAACAAACATAAGTAAAATCAAAGGTGAAAATAAAAACCTTAATGAGGTTTATTGCCATTTAGAAGAAACAATAAAACTTGTCAAATCACTTGGAGGTATTACAACAATTCACGCTGGAGAAAAAACTAATAGCATTGAAAATATTACTCATTCATTACCGCACGGTGAAGCTCAAAAAGTTGAAGTAGCAACTCAAATAGACTTTTATGAATTAGGTAAAGTTGAAGACAAAGAGGGTTATTTAGATTTTGTTTTCCCTGCAATAAAAAAGCATATTCCAATGATTATTTGTTCCGATAATCATAATGTAAGAAAATATGTCCTAAAAGAAAATTGTTGGATTAAAGCCGATAATAATTTTGAAGGGCTTAAACAAGTTATATATGAACCCCAACAAAGAGTTAGAATACAATCAATTAAACCTCACGAAAAAGCAGAATATCAAGTAATTGACAATATTACAATTTCTCATAGTGATTTTTATTCACAAAAAATATATTTAAATCAGAACTTAAATTCAATAATTGGAGGTCGTTCCACCGGTAAATCTGTTTTATTAGGTGCAATTGCAAAAAAATTAAATTGTGACAAAGAGGTAAAGTTTGGCAATGATGAATATACGAGCTTTGTTAATGATGTTGTTCAAAGTATAACTGTAACATGGAAAGACGGGATAATTAATGATAATAGAAACATTGAATATTTTCCTCAAAGTTATATGTATCGTCTTGCCAAAAATAGAGATAGTGAGCTAGATAAATTAATTGAAGAAATAATAACTCAGGACCCTCCAAAAAAACTACT
The DNA here is from genome assembly GCA_046594225.1 of Bacteroidia bacterium. Classification (GTDB taxonomy): domain Bacteria; phylum Bacteroidota; class Bacteroidia; order B-17B0; family Aurantibacillaceae; genus UBA4416. The sequence continues at coordinate 3,176 of JBKJPW010000012.1, read as the reverse complement.
TATCAATAATTACGATACGTTTAGTAGTGAAAATAATACTGATATTACGAATAAGGTCAATAAACTTTTTCAGTTACAAGAGGAATTAATTAAAAGAAATAATCTTTTAAAAGAAAAGGGGGATGAGAAAGGTATTAGCAACGAAATTGAAAAGCTAACTAATGAATTATTGGAATTAAAAAGTAAAACACAAATTTCCGAAGACGAACTTAAAGAGTACAACGAATTAAAAGCTAGACTTGATTTCTTAATAAAAGAAAACGAAGGAATATCTAATCAATATTCGAAGATTCAATCACTTAAATCAAAGTTTTTTGTAACAAAAGAAATAGACTCTGAACTTGTTTCTTTGACTGATTTAAACAAGCAAAAAATTAAAGATGCTTTTCAAAGATTAACGGATAAATTTCAAAATGAATGGAACACTGAAATTGATATAATTTCAATGTTAAGTTCTAAAAGTATAGAGACTAACAAAAATCAAATTTTAGAAATTGAAAAAAACACAGTTTATTTGAAAGGAATAGAAACATTTAAATCGGATAAGCAATACATGGAAGTTGAAGAAAAACTTAAAATACAAAAAAATAAACTTTCAGATATTTCACTAATCAAAAAAGAGATTTCAGATTTGTTAATTCAAGTTGAAACTTTTAAAGCAAGTATTAAAATATCGCATAGAGACTACTTTAATAAAATTAATGATATTAAAGACAGATTAAAAGTATCTAGAGACAAACTAGAAATTAAAGCTACTCCAAGATTTAATGAATTTAAATTTAAAGAATTGCTTAATTGGAGTATAAATCAGCAAAGCTATCAAGGGCAGGAAATTGTTAACGAAAAATATAATACAACAGAAGAATTCTTTAAATCATGTCATAATTTATTTGACAAACTATTAAACAATTCAGTCACTTTAAAAGGTGGGAATTCGCCAATTAATTTGGCTCAGAAATTAGTAGCTACAAATTTCTTTGAAATCACTTACGATATAATATACGAAGATGTATTTCAACAAATGTCTGAAGGGAAAAAGGCATTTGTTGTACTGATGCTTCTGTTAGATTTTAGTAATAATGATTGTCCTATTCTTATTGACCAGCCTGAAGACGATTTGGACAATCGAGCCATTTATAAAGATTTAGTAAAATATCTTAAAAATAAAAAGAAAGAAAGACAAATTATATTAGTCACTCACAACCCAAATATTGTAGTTGGTGCTGACACTGAATTAGTAATTGTTGCTAATCAAAATGGCACTGACACGCCAAATCAAAATGGAAGTAAATTTCAATATATATTTGGAAGCCTTGAAAATACAAAAGTATTTGACAAGACAATTCAAGTAACATTAAATTCTCAAGGAATTAAAGAACACGTTTGTGAAATACTTGAAGGTGGAAACGAAGCATTTAAACAAAGAGAATTAAAATATAATATTAAATAACAAGCCAAGTACATAAATTAGTGATACTTGGATATGCTGCATTTGTAATGCTATGTTTTTAAATATTTTGTTAATCAATTTATAATTTAGTTTATTGCAAATCTTAATGGAAATGCACTATTATTAGAACAATTTTATGCAATTTATATCATTTCCCTATATATCTTCATAAAATAGTTCTCGGTTTTCAGCATTTTTCTGTGTCAATAGTTACCATTTTTTTACATATATGGTACTAATTTAACTGGATCGTAAGAATTTCAAATAGAACTCGCAAATTATCGTTTTATAATCAAGATATTGATTATCAATAATTTGTATTCTATCAAAGTTTAATTAAATTCTCGCTATTTAACTTTAAGGCTACTAAAGTTAAATAAGGATTTTTTTATTTAACTTTGAACTAATAGAGCCTTTCAATTTCTATCAACGTTATTTAAAAAAACAAAAAAAAGAGTTGATAGAATTGTGTTACCAAACTGTCATATTATTTCAATTATCTTAATATCAATATCTTATATTAACATTAATAAGGGTAAATAAATCATAAAAAACGATTCTCAGCTTTAATGCTATTGTAATACATCGGATGTTATAAAATTAGAAAGCATAAAAAAAGCCCTATAAAAGGGCTTTGTAATAGTTATAATAAGTCTATACTAATGTTTTAAATTTAGTTACATAACTTTTTATCATAGTAGCTAAATCTTTATTGCAATCAGTAAACTTTATGTTTTTTACGAAAGCATCAAAACCATAGGTTTCAATATATTCACCTATTGAAGAATTTAAAAATGAAGAAGAAGCGTAATCAATCCCAGCAAATGATAATACAAAGCAATCGCCAAGATCAGTACTTTTTTTCATTTCAATAAACAAAGTTACCGCTTCTGAATTTGTTGAAGTACCAGTAACCAATTTTTTAATTACTAAAGTTTTCATACAGTAAATGTACCACTTTTTTAGTTAAAATCAAAATCCTCTAATTCCTCAGATTTATCTGTTAAATTTTTAACATCTAAAACTAACTCAAAATGAGTGCCAATGAAGCTTTCTTTGATGCTATAACACTGGATAATCCCGTTTTCAATGATATAGCAAGCTGAGTTTGAAATAACCCTTAGCATTCCATTATTTGATTGAATGATGGTTTTAATAGTATCTAAACCAAAACCTCTATTTCTTGGTGTAGATTGTGTTGTAAAACTAAGTTCAAATGCTTTTAAAAGACAGTCAGTATCTGTGATACCTGTTTCATGCTTATTGGCAAGATAATTTTTTATTGAGCTCGGAATACCAATACCAAAATCACAAACTGCAAATTTAATTTTACCCACATTTGGGTAATATTGAGTTAAGCAAAATCCCGAAATATTTGATTTTGAATGATCTGAAATATTTAAAAATAGTTCACTTAAAGCGGTTGCTAGAGGCAATAAATTTTTATTATGTAAATAATTTCCCTCAAAATATTTTTGCGCTTGACTAGCATATCCCGAAATCATTTCTTCAGATATTTTCCATAAGCTAAGTGTTGTTTCTATTCTTGCAGGAATGTAATTATTTATATCTCGGTTGGCAGACCAATAAGTGAAAAAATTCACTGCACTTAAAAATTCAGTTAATTCAATATTTCCACCCTCTATAAACTTAATGTTTATGTTATTTAAATAATACTCCTCTAATAAACACGCTAACCACCACCAATAAACAAAGGAGATTTCAT
>JBKJPW010000059.1:0-17478 GCA_046594225.1 Bacteroidia bacterium | reverse complement strand
GTTGAAAAGTAAACCTGTTAAAAAACGTTGAGGTAAGAATTGTGTAACATTATCTATCAATTTACGCTGTATCTTTATACTAGTAACCACCACCCGACATCATAGCTTAAGCGAAAGATGGGATACGGGAGAGCCAGTCCACTTTTTAAAATCGAAAAGCTGCTTTTTATAAGTGGCTTTTTGGTTTTATAAACTCTAGTTTATTTAAAACCCTGCCAGCCTTATAGCACAGTTTGCATAAGGCTGGCAGGGTTATATAATTATTTAATCTTCCTTCCCTGCTAATACAACAACAATTTCACCCTTTACTGTTTTAGCTTTAAAGTGTGCAATGAGTTCATCAACTGTACCACGAGCATTTTCCTCAAACATCTTTGATAGTTCGCGTGATACAGATACTTGTCTGTCGCCACTTAAATATTCTTTAAATTCTTCTAATAATTTTATTAATCTAAAAGGAGATTCGTAAAATATCATCGTACGAGTTTCTTCTTTTAAAGATAATAATTTAGTATGTCTTCCTTTTTTTTGCGGCAAAAAACCATAAAACACAAAGGTGTCACAAGGCAAACCACTATTTACTAAAGCTGGAACAAAGGCAGTAGCGCCAGGTAATGTTTCAACTGCTACATTGTGTTTTAGGCATTCTCGTACAAGTAAAAATCCAGGGTCAGAGATGGCAGGTGTTCCAGCGTCCGAAATTAAAGCGACTGATTTATTAGAAGCTATCATTTCTACAATTTGTTCGACCGTTGCATGTTCGTTATGCGCATGATAAGAACGTAAAGGTTTTTCAATTTTAAAATGACGTAACAAATGAATGCTATTACGAGTGTCTTCTGCTAAAATTAAATCCACTGAATTTAAAACCGTAATGGCTCTAAACGTCATGTCTTCTAAGTTGCCAATTGGCGTGGGTACTATGTAAAGTTTTGGTGTCATTATTATCAAATATAATTTTTTTAAACCATAAAAGGCATAAAAGTTCATGTAAGTTTGCAGCTCTTTTGTGTTCTTTTATGACTTATATGGTTCAAGCTATTTTCTTAAATCTATTTTTTCATCCCCGGCTTGATAAGGCATATATGTAAAAATAAATTGAAACATTTCTTCAGTCGTTTGCATACTTCTTATTCCTTCGCCTTGAGTAACAACTTTAGGCGGATGATTTGGATTAAAAGGGTTTTTATCGGTATTATCAAAAGTAGCGTACGCATGTAGGACTGTTCCTTGCTTTATGATAACAGGATGTTCATAGGTATAATAATATTGCCATCTAAAATCCCATTTATTAATTTTAATTAAAGGAATAGTGTCGCCATTTGAATGAACTGCAAAAGCCCAAAACGATTTTCCTAATAAATGTAAGTGTGGGTTAACCGATAGTATCGTTGCATCTCCATTTAAAGTGGCTTGCGTATGAAAGGTTTGGATTTTATTTGGCTGTAAAATTAATTCTGGTTCAATTTTAGAAATACCAAAAGTACCTAATTGTGTTTCAAAAACAGGACGTTTAGGTTTAGGTCCATAAAATACATTTACATAAGAACTATCTAACACATCATTAGCGCTTGGTCCGTAATGAATATTTTTAAGAAGTATAGTTGCCGTTTTATTTATTTTGTAACCACCTATGCCATTTGGATAAACCGCAGGAGTAAAACCAGGTAAATAATACACTGTGTTTGGTATTAATACAGGAAAACTTCCATCATCATTTAAAATATTCATTTGATTATAAAGCTTTGTGTATTCAATTGTATTATCGAATGAATAAGTTAAACCAGGAACAATATCTTTTTTATTTCCTTCTTCATAATTAATCAAATGCCCATTTACATGATGTGCTAATTTGCGCTGAGCAGGCACAAATTCAAAATAACTTATAAAAGTATCTTTAGGCAATTGTATTGGCAGTTTAATAATATAAAAATGATCCGTTCCATTTCCTTTAATGGGAACAGGTTCTTTAAATTTAATTACAGCATCTGGTTTTCCGAAAAAAGACCCTGCATAAAAAACAGGAGGAGCAGGTGTTTTTGATTCATCGCCTTTTGGCGCGCCATTATCTACCCATATTTTAATCAATTCAATTTCTTCGGCAGTTAATGTACGCTCACCAATGAAGTGCGTATAACTAGCATCAGCAGGCCATGGTGGCATGTATTTAGTTTGCGTAACAAATTTTATTTTATTTTTATTTTTAAAAGCGTCTTCATAAGTCATAAACTCAATTGGTCCGCTTTCCCCAGCTCTGTGGCATGGCGTGCAATTTTTAAAAATGATAGGGGCAATTTCTACAAAGGTTGGGGTAGAGTTTTTTGTTGCTTGAGAAGAGTTGTTTGATTCGTTGTTTTGACATGAAAATAAAGAGAAAGAAAATAATATTAAAAAATAAAAATTAGCCTTGTCACTTCGAGTAAGCTTGGGGGACGAAAGCTGTATCGAGAAGCGATCTTTGCTCTCTAAATTCTCGATACGTTTTTTTTGCAAGAGGCAAGCAAAAAAATCACTCGAACTGACATAATTGATAACTAAATTATTACTCCTGAACATAAACTCTTTTTACGCGTGAAGAAATGCTCGTTAATACTTCATAAGGAATTGTTTCCATGGCTTTTGATAATTGCATTAATTGTTCATAGGTTTCAAACACAATCACCTCATCGCCTTCTTTGCAATCAACATCTGTTACATCTATCATACACATATCCATACAAATATTTCCAATGGTTTTGCACGCTTTCTTATTGATGAAAACATATCCGTTTGCATTTCCTAATTTTCTACTAAATCCATCGGCATAACCAATGGGAATAGTTGCAATTTTTGTTTTTTTAGTAGCAAGGCCTTTTCTATTATAACCAACGCTTTCTCCAACTTCTAATTCTTTAATTTGAGAAATACGTGTTTTTAATGAACTAATATTTTCTAAATGAATTTTTTCGACTTCATTAAATCCTATGCCATACATCCCAATCCCTAAGCGTACCATGTTATAATGCGCACTTTTAAAACGAGTAATTGCTCCCGAATTACAAATATGTTTTAAAGCGTGATAACCAACTGCATGTTCTATTTGAGTTGCATGTTTTTCAAACAAAGCAATTTGTGAATTAGTGAACTCATCAAAGGCTTTATCGTCACTTGCTACTAAATGAGAGAAAATACTTTTAACTCTTAATAAAGGTTCTACTTTTAAAAATTCGCACAACTCGTTTAGTTTATTAGATTCAAAACCTAAGCGTTTCATGCCTGTATCCAATTTAATATGCACGGGATAAGATTCTGAAATGGCTTTAGATTGCAGTGCTTGTATAAAATCACGTGCTATCTTAAATGAATAAATTTCTGGCTCTAAATGATAATCGATCATATCATCATAACATGATTCTTCTGGACTCATTACCATGATTGGCAAATGAATACCTGCTTTTCGTAATTCTACTCCTTCATCGGCATAAGCTACGGCTAAATAATCTACATGATGATGTTGTAAAGTAAATGCAATTTCTGTGCTACCACTTCCATACCCCGTTGCTTTCACCATACACATCAGCATCACATCTTTGGTAACTTGCGCGCGGTAAAAATTAATATTGTGTACTAATCGATTTAAATTAATCTCTAAAACGGTATCATGACTTTTTTGCTGAAGTTGTTTGCTAATAGTTTCAAAACCAAAACTTCGAGCGCCTTTCAATAAAATAATAGCATTATGAAATTGCAAAGCGGTATTGATTTTACTTTCATGAATAAACTCATTAGTGCTTTCAAAAAAATGAGCATCTGTATCTACAAATAATTCTTGTTGCGAAGAAATTTCTTTTCCAATTCCAATAACCGTATCGATATGAAACTGAGCCATTAATTTAGAAACATGTTCGTATAGTTCCCAACTTAGTTTTCCGCTTTGTTCAATGTCTGATAAAATAACTACCTTCTTTCCGCCACGATGTTGTTGCTTTTGGTGATGTAGAGCAATTTCTAAAGCATTGATGTCTGAATTATAAAAATCGTTTATTAAAACACAGTTATTGTTTCCTAACTTTAATTCTAAACGCATCGCAACTGCTTGTAACAATAACATACGTTTTTCAATTTCAGCTTGAGAAATTTTTAAATGTAATAATGTTCCCCAGCAAGTAATGGCATTATCTACACTCGCCGAATCGGTAAAAGGAATATTGATAGAAATTTGTTGATTATTATAATTTGCAATAATTATAGTATGTGTAAATAAATTTTCAATCTCAATTACACGAAGAGTTGCCCCTGCATTTTTTGAAATTAAAAAAGTGTTTTTAGGAAGTAGTTGTAATTGCTCTTCTTTTATAGATAAAGCATTTACAATAATCGTTTCGCAATTAGAAAATAATAGCAGTTTTTCTTCCAACTTTTGCGAACTATTTTTAAACCCTTCGTCGTGCGCCGAACCTAATGAAGTAAACACCCCAATGGCTGGCTGAATAATTTCACGCAGTAAATTCATTTCTCCTACTTCCGAAATACCCGCTTCAAAAATACCTAAAGTATGATTGCTGTTTAATTGCCAAACAGAAAGCGGCACTCCCACTTGTGAATTATAACTTTTTGGGCTGCGAGTAATTACATAATCTGATTTTAATAATTGATACAACCATTCTTTAACAACAGTTTTTCCGTTGCTACCAGTAACCCCAATAACAGTAGTACTAAATTGACTACGATGATGAATGGCTAATTGTTGAAGTGCTTTTAAGGTGTTTTGTACTATTAAAAAACAAGCATCATGAAGGCCTAAACAATTTCCTGGAATTTGTTTTACAATAAAAGTTTTTACTCCTTTTTGATATAAGCCATAAATGTATTGATGTCCATCATTACGCTCGGTTTCCAAGGCTACAAAAACACTATTGGAAGGTTCGGTTAACTGCCTGCTATCAATTAAAATATGTTTAACTGAATGATTTGCATCTCCAACTAATTTGGCATTAATAATTTCAGATATATGTTGGGAACTGTACAAAATAAAAAAGTGGTTTATCTCTTACAAAATAAACCACTTTTAAGTGAATTCCCTAATTTTTAGACGTTTAAACTATGAGTTTACCAATAGTTTAAATCCTTTACCGTGAATGTTCACGATTTCAACTTTAGAATCGTCTTTTAAGTACTTACGAAGTTTAGCAATATAAACATCCATACTACGACCGTTAAAGTAATTATCGTCGTGCCAAATAGTTTTTAAGGCAAAATTTCTATCTAAAACATCGTTTTTGTGTACACACAACAAACGCATTAACTGACTCTCTTTAGTAGTTAATTTTTGTTCTGCTCCATTATTGACTAAAGCCTGTGTTTCTGAATTAAATGTATAGTTACCGATACTAAAATTAATATCTTCAGTATTATGTACTCGTTGCTTGCTACTTCTACGTAAAACCGCAGTAACACGAGCTAATAATTCATCCATACTAAAGGGTTTGGTTATATAATCATCGGCACCTGCATTAAAGCCTTCAATCGTATCTTCTTTCATGCTTTTTGCTGTTAAAAAGATAATAGGCACATGTTTATCCGTAACTCTAATTTCTTTAGCTAAGGTTAAACCATCCTTTACAGGCATCATCACATCTAGTAACAACAAATCAAATTCTTGTTTGCAAAATGCATCAAACCCTTTTTTACCGTCTGTTGCTAATTTTGTTTCAAATCCTTTTGCTTCTAAATATTCTTGTAATAATGTTCCCAAATTTGGATCATCTTCTACTAATAATATTTGTGTTTTTACATTTTCCATAATTATATTTATTCTGTTTATGTTTAATCTAATTTTTTGTAAGGCATCATTATTTTAAAGGTGCTCCCCTTTCCTATCTCACTCTCTACATTAATTGTGCCATTGTGCTTTTGCACCACTGCCAGAACGTAACTAAGCCCTAAGCCAAAACCTTTTACATTATGTACATTACCTGTTGGAACCCTATAAAATTTATCGAAAATTTTACGTTGATTCTCCTTACTTATGCCAATTCCATTGTCTTTTACGCTTATTTCTATACCATCTAACGTATTTTTAGTTGAAATTAATATGTTTGGGTTGTCTTTTGTGTATTTAATAGCATTATCTATTAAATTAAAAATGATGTTGGTTAAATGAACTCTATCTGCATTTATTAAACAATTGGTAGCCTCTAATTGTTTAGTAATGCTACCCTGACGTTGATCGATCAAAAGTTGTGTATTTTGAATAGCTTGGTTAATGATTTCATGAACATCCAAATCACTTCTTTTTAATTTAAATTCACCCTTATCGAGGATAGAAGTTTGGAGAATGCTTTCCACCAAAATACTCAAACGCTTATTTTCGTCCCTTATCATTTTCACAAAACGTTGTTGTTTTTCAGGAGTCTTAACAACAGAATCGTCATTGAGCATCTCAGCGGCTAAGGAAATGGTGCTTATGGGTGTTTTAAATTCATGTGTCATATTACTAATGAAATCATTTTTAATAACCGAAAGTTTTTTTTGTTTTGAGATAGTAGCTATTGTATAATAAAAAGCAAGAACTAAAATTAAAATAACCATTAAGGAAACTCCCAACATCATCCACATAGTTTTTAGAAGATAACTTTTTTGATCCGGAAAATTGACACTTAAATATTGTGGGGTTACAAATACATTATTGGGTGATAAATTAATTTTCATGAAGCAGCCAGTAGAATCGCAATCTTTTTGGGCTTCTTTATAATTTCCATTTGCCTTTGAATTAGACAGACGACTAGTAACTGAATACACAAAATTAGTAGTAATGCCTTCAGATAACAATTCTTGACGAAGAATTGTATCTAACATCAAAGAATCCACTTTTGGTTTATAGTCTTTATAAACGTTGATACTAATTAACTCATCAAATAAATCGTTTACAATTTCTGTTTTGGTTTGCATTAACTCATCACGTAAACTCTCTACATTTTTGGAGGTGCTTTTTGATGTGTTTAAAAGTTCGTAAGGCAAAAAATGGTTTTGAGAATTAGCAGAGTCGCCAATGAATTCTTTTTGAGACATTTTACTAGTAATTACACCTGATGAATCTGTACTCAATTCCTCAAAAATACGAACCTGAACATCACTTCCGCTTGGGTTTCCAACGGTTACTAATCCCGGCTTTGTAATACGAACTCCTTGCTTACGTAACTTGATTTTTTTGGCAATTTTATTGGCAGTCGCAATTTTTTCAAGCTTATTGGAAGTTGATTTTAAAGCTTCTTTTACCGAACGTTCAAACTCTTCTTCTTTTAATTTTACAGAACTTTTAATCCAATAGATTTGCACCGCAATTAATGCGATTAATGCAATGCCTACAAGAGTTGAAATAATCCCTAAATTGTGTTTATTCATTACATCAAAAATAGCAAAGTATATGGTTCTTCCTCTAGATGCTTAACGTTTTTTAACGGCTAAGAAATTTTGATGCCTGTTACTAAAACATCATCAATTTGCTCTAGGTTTCCTTTCCAATCAATAAAGGTTTTTTTGAGAACATCAGACTGGAGATGAATAGCAGAACTTTTATAATTCATCAAAGTTTCTTTTAACTGATTATATTTAAATTTCTTTCCTTTTGTGCCACCGAACTGATCGGCATAACCATCAGTAAACTGATAAATAATATCACCTTTTTGTACGACAATAGATTGTAACGAAAAATCTTTTTGATTAACGGAAGCATATCCTATAGGTTGTTTGTCAGGTTTGATTTCGACAAGTTCACCATCATTTTTAAGAATCCAAACTGGATTATTGGCACATGCAATTTCTAAAACATTTGTTTGAGTGTTTAAACAACATAACGAAATATCCATGCCATCTTTGTTAGAAGAACCTTCGCCTTGTTTTAAAACACTAATAATTTCTTTTCTTAATTCATTTAAAATAAGATTGGGGCTCAAAATTTTTCGTTCGTTAATAATACTGTTTAGTAAGGTATTACCAATCATACTCATTAAAGCTCCTGGCACGCCGTGCCCCGTGCAATCTGCAACCACAAATACCTTAAGATGTTGATTTTGTGTAAACCAATAAAAGTCTCCGCTCACTACATCTTTAGGAATTGATAATACAAAACTTTCTGGAAATACTTTTTGAATATCATCTACACTTGGCAGTATTGCATCTTGAATTTTTTTAGCATAATTAATACTATCCGATATATCTTTATTTTTTTCGGAAATAATATGATTTTGTCTTTCTAATAATTTATTTGTTTTTTCTTTTAAACGATAGCGATTTAATATTACAGCAATCAATAGAATTAATAAAGCCCCGCCAATTATTAAGCTGATATTAACGATTTTGTTTTTATTAGCATTTACTTTTAGTAACTCAATTTCTTTTTGCTTCTTCTCAGTATCATACTTTGTTTTTATTGAATTTAACTCATTTGCAATTTCTTTAGTTGCAATTGTATCATTAATAGATTTATATTTTTGAAAATAATCGTAAGCATCTTTGTAGTTGCCCATATCGTAATAGGTACTTGCGAGGCCTCCGTATATCTCTGACTGGTAGTCAATGTCCTTAAATTGAATGGCTAAATCTAAACTTTCAGTAAAAGCTTGAACAGCCTTTTTATGTTCTTTCATGTATCCATAAGTTCTTCCTAAGTAATATTTTAGAAATATTAAATCTGAATTACTTGCTGTAATTGATGCTAATTCAATGGCCTCATTTAATTTTTCTAATGACAAATCAAATTTATCTTCATCACTATATGACAAGCCCCAGTTTCCTAAACAACTTACAATTTGGCTTGTGTCTCCAGAAAGAACTGCCCAATCATAAGACTCTTTATACATGGTATTACATTTAGTAAAATCGCCGCTATAGTAGGCGTGATTATACTCTATATTAGCAAGATTCATTGTCAAAACGGCTATTTTTCTTTTGTCTTTTATCTCTTTAGCAATCTCTAAAGATTTATTAAAATATTCGGCAGCTTGTTCAAATTGACCTTGTAAAGCGAACATATTAGCAAATCCAGTATATGCTAAAGATCTTAATTCTTTATTGGAACCTTTCTCTGACATCCTAATGCCTTCCTTAAAATAAAAGGTAGACTTTTTATAATCTGATAAATTTTGATACACAACTCCTAACAAGATTGTTGCTCTACATTTTAAAAAAGGGCTTTTTGTTTCATAGGCAACTTTATATGCTGCATTTGCATAAAATAAAGATGAGTCACTATCTGATTGCTCAAATTTATGAGAGAGTTTAGCGTAGGATGTTACTTTTAGTGAATCTTCTAAAGAGGATTGTGCATTCAACTGAAAAGCGAATACTAGTGTAAAAAAATATAAACTCCATTTTTTAAACATCCTTAGTCTTTTTCTTTTTTGTCGTTTTTTCCAGCAACCAGTTCCAATATACTATTTACTATAAATAATACTATACTAAACCATAAGGCAGTCCAAAAACCATCTACTTTAAAACCAACAACTAATTTATCGGCAAATAAAATAATGAGTGCATTAATCACTAATAAAAAAAGACCTAATGTAAAAAATGTAATTGGTAAAGATAAAATTGTTAAAATAGGCTTAACAATGGTATTTAAAAAGGCTAGCACAACCGCTACTAAAAGTGCTGTTATAAATTTACTTAATTCAGGGGGACCATTACGATAAAATTGATTATCGCCAATAGTAACGCCATCTAAAAAGTAAGCTGTAATCATAACAGCTATGGTTGAAATAAGAAGCTTAGTAATGAAATTCATAAACGTTTAATCTATATCAAATATACGATTCTTTACACTAAGTATAAAGCACAAAAAAACCCCTTCGCCAAATAGCGAAGGGGTTTTAAAAAGGTATTTAATTTTATTTTCTTAAGTCTAATTCAGCAATAATGTTAGTTGCGCCACCTACTTTATCAACTACCCATAATAAGTAACGAACATCTAAATTAATAGTACGATTTAAATCTTTGTCAAATTTAATTTTGTGACTTAATGCTTCGTAATTACCGTCAAATGCTAAACCAATTAACTCGCCATTACCATTAATTACTGGCGAACCTGAGTTACCACCTGTAATGTCATTTGAACTAATAAAAGATACAACAACATCTTTTGCTCCAGCATCTGCGTATTGTCCAAAATCTTTTGCTTTTGCTAATTCAATTAATTTAACTGGTGCATCAAATTCATAATCTCCTGGTTTGTATTTTTCTAAAATACCAGATAATGTACAAATGTGGCTGTATTTTACCGCATCTTTAGGTGAATATGAACCAACTTTACCATAACTTACGCGCATGGTGAAATTAGCATCTGGGTACATTTTTTTACCCTTATTCATTTCTAAAACTCCTTTTAAATACGATTTACCTAACACAAAATTTTGGGCATTGAAGTCGGCAAATAATTTAGCGTATTTGTTATTAAAATTTGTATTAAACGCATTAGCCATCATAAATGCAGGATCTTTATGTAAAGATGCTGTATCAGGATTAGCCATCATAGCATCCCATTTAGCATTATCTAAAAATGCTGTATTAGAAAATACATAATTTGAAAACGCTTCATATGTAGCTTTTGATTTTAAATCACCAAACTTGCTATTAATCATTGCATAGAAACCTGCAGGATGTTGAGCAGGATCGATAGCAGTATAAAAAGCTTGAGTTACAAAGCCTAAAATGTTTTTATCAGATACAACATTTTCGCCTTTAAGAAAGGCAGTGCGTGCTGTTTTTGCAGCCTCAGCAACTTTAGCAATTTCTTCTTTAGTAACATCTTTTTTGCTCAAGGTAGCGTCTAATCTTTGGAGAGATGATGCAAAAGCAATTAATGGAGAACCGAAAATACCTTCAGTCATATAAACACGTTGCTTAGCATAAGGCCGCCAAGCATCATACATTTTACTATACTCATTAAATAAATTTTCGTATTCAGGTTTCCCTTTAGCCCAGCTTAAGAAAGCAGTTTCAATGGTTTGTTTTTCTTCAAACGTTTTAAATTTCAATAATTGTTTTGACTCTCCATCAAAAAATTTCCAATAGTTAGCAATACCAGCGTAGTTACCAGCTAATTGAATCTTAACCGCTGGATCTTTTTTCATTTCTTCCAGCATATATTTTAAACGTTGGTCGCGTAAATCAACTAAAGAAGGATTTTCGATGTCTGTTTTTAATTTAACACCATAAGAAGTTTCATAACGATTTGTTCCACCAGGATAACCCCAAATCATTGTGTAATCACCATCTTTAACACCTTTAATAGAAACAGGCAAAGAGTATTTTGCTTTTAAAGGAACATTATCAGCTGCATAATCAGCTGCTTTACCGTCTTTATTTGTATAAACGCGGAAAATAGAAAAATCACCTGTGTGACGAGGCCATTCCCAGTTATCAGTATCTCCGCCAAATTTTCCAATGCTTTCAGGAGGCGTACCAACTAAACGTACATCTTTGTAACGCTCATAAACAAATAATAAAAATTGGTTTGCTTTGAACATAGAAGCAATACGCCCTTCGTAAGTTGAGCCTTCTGTTTCTTTAGTTGCCATCTCAGCTAAAATACCTGGTAACTTTTGAGTTAATTCTAATGCGGGAATGTCTTTAATTTTTTCGTTTACCTTATCAGTCACATCAACAATTTTCATTAAAAATTGAGCATGAACGCCTGGCGCATAGATTTCTTCTGATTTAGATTTTGACCAAAAACCATCTCTTAAGTAGTTGTGATCAACTGTACTAGCTGCAGCAATAGCACCATAACCACAATGATGATTAGTGAAAATTAATCCTTCTTTACTCACAATTTCGCCTGTGCAACCTCCGCCAAAAATAATAATAGCATCTTTAATACAAGCCTGGTTCATACTGTATAGTTGTTCTTTTGATACTTTCAAGCCTTTTTTTACCATGTCGGCATAAACTTGCTCGCCTAATAACATTGGCAACCACATACCTTCATCGGCTTTAGCTATAGGTTTAAATAAAAATGATAATAAGACAATAGATAGGACTATTTTTTTCATAAAATGGTTTAGTTTAAATCGATGTCAAAAATAACAGAATTTGCTAAACAAACCACAGTTTTTAGATAAACGACCTTTTAGGTGGTTGACTGGCTAAAATTAGGGGATAAAACACATTATTTTTTCAAATAATGAAGTTCGGTAAGATAAATATAGGGTTCAAACATATGATTTAAAAACACATTTTCTCCATCATATTTAAATTTTTCAAAATATAAACTGTCTGGTTTCAAGATAATAGGAAGTCCGGCTGGCATATAAAAATTACTTTTTTCAATAATCGGAGATTTGTATTCTTTTAGAGATTTTTTAATAAACTTATTCATTCGTTTAGTGAGATATTTTTTATACTTTCTATTCGTTTTTTGTGCAGCTCCTTCCATATCATTTACCGCATGATTTACATAAGCTCTGATTAAGGGGTTTTTTACCCTCCTTTTTAGCATTTTTTTTCGTTTAGCGAATGGATTAGCGGGATGTAAATCGCTAATAACTTGAATAGAAAAAGGTGTTTCTGGAACCCAGTCGTTTGTGTTAATAATGCGATATGCCCAACCATTACGAGTAATAAAATCGAAGTCGTAGGCATAAAACAAATTCCCTGGTTTGGGTGCAGCGCAACCATATACTTTATAAGTAATGTCTTTAGGGATTATAGTTTCAGGAACGTATTGCAGATATGAACGCATTAAAAAAGATAATGCCGCACCCTGACTGTGCCCAACTATAATAAATTCTTTAACTCCTTTTTTATAGTACTCATTGATTGTATTTATTACTAATGGTGCTAAATGAGCAACTCCTATTGTCCAACCATGATGAACTAATGCATTTTCATCACTAGAAAATTTATACTTAAATGTTGTGGAGTCATTTAGTTGTAATGAACCTTCAGCCTTAATCATGCCACTATAAAAATTTTCGAGCCAACTTGTGCCACCAACGGTATATCTTAAACAGATAACACCAACAGAATCGTTACGCAACCAAAAATCAAATTTATTTTTTAAACCAACTTCGGCCGAACGGTACAAACGTTTATAATTAGTGGGTATAACTTTAGGCGCATATTTACTAGAGCTATCCTGATGTGCCCATTCCAAATGTAGTACATCTAAAAACTCTTGTGCATCAAAATTTGGCCTAAGTTTATTTTGCGATAACAAAAGTGTGCTACAGACAAAACTTAAAAAAACAAACAACAATTTTTTCATTAAACAAATTTGCTTTTAGGGATAATTGTACAAGTAAATCTTGATACGCAAGTTAACTCATTGGCATCGTTGTATATTTTAATGTCCCACACATGATTTTTGCCGGAAATGTTTAAAGGAGCGCAAATGCCTTTTACTTTTCCTCGCAACACTGCTTTGATATGATTAGCATTTATTTCAACACCTACTCCAATAAAAACATCGCTATTAACTACAAGTAAAGAAGCAACACTACCTAGTGTTTCGGCAAGAGCAACATTAGCGCCACCGTGCAATAAACCGAAGGGTTGTTTGGTTCGTTCATCAACAGGCATCGTAGCTACCAAGTAATCATTGCCTGCTTCTGTAAATTCTATTCCAAGATTTTGACCTAGTGTATTTTTATTTAAGAAATTAATATCTTTTAAATTAGGTTCTTTATGCCAAATAGATGTGCTCATGAATTTTAAATATGGGAGCTAAACTACATATAAATTTTAAATTTGTGCACTCCATCCTTACAAGAATAAGTAACGTGCCAATTATAAAAATCGACAATTTTTTTAATCAACGATAATCCAAGACCTAGTGAGCCTGAAATAGAATTTTTATTAAATCGCTCAAACAAAAACTGCTTATCAATTTTATCTTTAAAGCTAGAGTTTTCGACAGAAAAGGAATCCTCATCTACTATAACTCTTATCATTCCTCCTTCCTCGAGATTATATTTAATGGCATTAATGAATAAATTATTTAAAAGAATCGTTAATAATATTTGATTAACGTCTTTGGTGATTTCTGTATTAAAAATCTTTTCAATTTTAATTTGTTTGGCTTCAATAAAATCTTCCAAAATTTCTAACTTTTCATCAATAGCCTGATTTAAATTAATAGTAGAGGTTTCCACAAATTGTTTATTTTCAATTCTCGTCAATAAAATTAAACCTTCATTTAGTTTATATAATCGTTGAGTGGCATTATAGGTTTGCACTAACAATTTGTGTTGACGCTCGCTATAATTGGTTTCTTGCATTAACAGCTCAATTTTTGTACTAATAATAGACAAAGGAGTTTGCGCTTCGTGAGATACGTTTTCCGTAAATTCTTTTAAGTTATGATAATCCGATTGAATTTGATAAGTTAAATCTTTTAAGGTATCATTTAATAAATGAAATTCATCAATATCTGTATTTTTAAAATTTAATTTATCATGTTTTTTTATGTTCCATGTTTTAATTTTTGATAAGGTATCATTAAATGGCGACCATAAAAAATCGGAAATATATCTATTTAATAAAAATAAAATTATGAATGACAGCACTAAGAATATTAACACTACACCACTGATATACTCTCCAATTAATTTACCTTCTGTTAAAGAAATACATACCGTTACTTCGTAGGCTTGACTATTAATAGTTGTTTGAAATAGTAATTCTCGTTGAGTTACTCTTGAGTCTTTAGAATCAACGCCTGTTATTTCTTCCTCAAAGCTCTTACCAGTGTATTCAATAAATTTATTTCCAAAAAAGGTTTGCTTATTAATTTTTCGGACATAAATTTTTTGACCAATATTAGTCATGAATTCTTTAGGAGAAATGCCGTCTTTTAATCCTTTAATAATTTGTGACTTTGTGGTGAGTAGGCGTTTATCTGCTTCCTTGTCGAGCTTAACAAAAATAACTTCGTAAACTATAAAAATTCCAATCGCAAACAAAAGGATTGTTGTGATAGAAGAATAGATATTGGTTTTAGTAAGAAGTTTCACCTGGGAGTACTTAAATTTTATCCATTAATTGGTAAAACAAATTTAAAACATAAAACTTAATAAACTCTATGAGGCTTAATCTTTGAATTTATAACCCATTCCGTAAACTACTTTAATGTAATTTTTTAAATCAGCTTCGTTCAATTTTTTCTTCAAATTTTTTATCTGGCTATAAACAAAATCGAAAGAAGTAGCCATATCTGCTTTATCTCCCCAAATAGCATCAGCTAATGCTTCTTTGGTAATTAAGTGGGTTGGGTTACTTGCTAAATAAACTAATATTTCGTATTCTTTTTTGGTTAATTGTAGTTGGGTTCCATTGGCTACAACTTTTTTCTCGGTAGTGTCAATTTCCAATCCATCAAATACCAATGAATTTTTTCCTCCAAAATTTCTTCTACGTAATACCGAGTAAACTCTGGCACTTAATTCAGATAAGTGAAATGGTTTGGTTAAATAATCATCTGCGCCAATTTTCAATCCTTCTAATTTATCTTCTAAAGCATTTTTAGCGGTTACAATAATAACCCCCATTTCTGGATTATTTTTTTTAATATATTCTACGACCTCAATGCCTGAACCATCTGGTAATCCAACATCTACTAGAGCACAACTGTAAACAATATCATGTAATTTCTGCATCGCACTTTTAATCGTCGTTGCAAAATCACATTTATAACCGTTTTCGGTTAAATAATCAACCACATCTTCGCGTAATGATTTTTCGTCTTCAATAATTAAAATTCTCATAAACAATAATTTAATTAGTTAAATGTAAAAGAAAAATCATATAAAACACATTTTTCAAAAAAAATACATTTTTTGATGGAAGCAGAATGCTATCTAAGCGCACTTTCTTTAACTTTTGGACTAATTTCTAATTGATTAGGTGCTAACCCAAATTTCTCGTTTACCTCCAGTAATGCTGCCAACACCAACTGTGAGTAATTTTGAGACGCTGACTTAAAATGATTAGTTTCTGTATGCCAAAGGGTGTAAATCAAATTCATATCGCCTTGAGTAGGGCGAAATGTAAATAATGCTTTTTTTACATTTCCTGCGCCAGCATGATAAGAATGCATCACTAATAATCTAAACCATAAATCGTTTTCTTTATAGTTTGTAATACCTAAAGAATCTAATATTTGTTTGGTTTTTGGGATACAAATTTTTTTGATTAAGCTAGAGGCTGCATAAGCAGACCTATCAAAATCTGCACGTTCATCAATGCTTTTATTTACTTTTAAACCAAATAAGCGAGCTACGTCTTTCATGAGTTGAAAAGAACCATAAGCTCCTGCATTTGATTTTTGTAATTTGTTAGGGCTCTCTATCATTAAAATAGCTTGTGCATACCAAGGGTCAACACCATTAGCTACAAAATCATTTATGCCTTTATCGAAGTTAGCGGAAGCTTTTTCGAAGTCATAAAAAAAACTTTTTCCATTGGTTAGTAATATGCGCGCCGAATCTTCTAAGCAATAGCAATTTCGAAGGCTATCTTTATAGCAAGATTTTTGTGCTAAATCTTTACTTTCCCAATTCTTGATATGCTCTTTACTTAAAACACTTCTATCATTAGGTGTATTAAATAGAGCTGAGTCTTTATGCAAGTTCATGATACTTCTCCAAAACTTAACATTTGGCAAGGTATCGCAGCCCAATTGGTAAACTTGCATATTAAATACAAAGTCCATTTTTTCTTTCGTCTTAAAATTTGGAACAGAAATAATATCCTGCCTTAAATCAAAAGAAGTTTCATACACCAAGTTACTATCAGGTGGTAACGTTATGAATTTCAACGTTAACAATATAGAAATAAAAAATTGCATGAGTTTATAACATCCAAAAGATACTGTTATAATGCAAAACCAATTTATAAGTATCAGCCAACTTTTCAACAATACCTTTTTATAAAGGTAGCGAACAATGCCCTTAAATGCAAGATTGTATATCTAAAGTTTAACTGGTTTTAACTGAAAATTGAGGGACTTAGTCTTTTATTAAAAGACTATAGCCATTGCCGTGCAGATTATTAATCTCAATTTTCGGATCGGAAGATAGGTACTTACGAAGCTTTACAATATAAACATCCATACTCCGTGCAGTAAAGTAATTATCATCTGTCCAAATCTGTTTCAGGGCTTTTTCGCGTGGCAATACATCATTTTTGTGTTGACATAATAAATTCAACAAAGCTGCTTCTTTAGGAGATAATTTTACTTCGGCGTCATCAACTGTTTTCAAACACCTTAATTTAGCATTGAATTTAAACTGCCCTATCTCATGCAAAAAATCAATATTATTTGTTGTGTTAAAATTTCTATTAAGAATTGCCTTGATCTTAAATAATAAAACTTCCGAATCGAAAGGTTTAATAACATAATCATCTGCGCCAATGGTATAACCCTTAATCATATCATCTCTCATACTACGAGCTGTTAAAAAAATAAGAGGCGCAGCTTTATTAATAGATTTGATTTCAGTA
>JBKJPW010000048.1:0-2760 GCA_046594225.1 Bacteroidia bacterium | reverse complement strand
GTAAATTGATAGATAATGTTACACAATTCTTACCTCAACGTTTTTTAACAGGTTTACTTTTCAACTATTGTGCTTTTCGGTTTATAGTTGTTAACCGTTATTGTTAAATAGTTAATTGTTTTTTGAAATATACAAGCGTATTATAAACACGACGAAAACATTATTACACTTTGTTAAATGCGAATACCAACGATACACACATCATCCACCTGTTCCAAATTATCTTTCCAATCTTCAAAAGCATTGTTTATTAAATTGGATTGTTGTTTTAATGGAAGATGATTATTACTTAGTAATAAATCGCCAAAAGGTTTGTATTTAAATTTTTTGCCTTTGGGTCCGCCAAACTGATCAGCAAAACCATCGGTAAATAAATAAAAGGTTGTGCGAGCTTCGTAGCTTATATGATGGGTTGTAAAAGGCTTTGGATACTCGGTTTTTCCAATAGGTTGTTTGTCGGCTTTTATTTCGTGAAGTTCATTGTTGTTGATATACCAAAGTGGGTTATTGGCGCCGCTCCAAAATATTTGTTTGTTTTTATGATCGATGCATAATAACGAAACGTCCATCCCATCTTTTACTTCGCTCACACTTTTTTCAAAAGTTTCTAAAACCAGTTCTCTTGTTTTATCTAAGATCTCTCCGGTTGTGGTGAGATTAAATTCTTTCACACTTCTGTTCAATGCATTACTACAAACAACAGATACCATGGCTCCTGGCACACCATGACCTGTACTGTCGGCTGCGGCAATAAAAAATAAGTCGTTGAGTTTTTCTGCCCAATAAAAATCACCGGCTACAAGGTCTTTAGGTTTATATAGAATGAAATTATCAGGTGTGTGTTTATCTACAAATTCCTGTGGTGGCAATATAGCTTCCTGTAATCGCTTGGCATAGGTAATACTTTCAATGATCTCTTTTTGCTTTTCTTCTACTTCATGTTTCTGATGTTCTACTTCTATTTTTTGTTTTTCAATTATTTTTTTTGCCTTTTTATTTTTCACTAAACTAAATAGGATAATTACCAGAAGTATTGCAAACAACATACTTCCCATCACAAAACCGTTACGGATCAGTTTTTCGCTTTTCAGAGCTTCATCACTTTTCAACTTGTCTGATTTATAAATATCTTCTTTTCCCTTAAATTCAACTGCAGCAAATTTTTTGACCTGGTCGATATTTGTAATACTATCCTTCATTGTTGTGTAAACCTTATGCATCTTGTATGCATTTTTATAATCGCCTAACGTATCATATATCTTGTACAATATTTCAGAGGCGTCCCTTATATTTTCAATTTGGCTGCTTTCATATCCCAGCGCAAGTGATTCCTGTGCTGATTTTTTTGCTGAATTCTTATCGTCAAGTTGGAGAAAATCTTTCGCCTGATTACAAAGATCGGTTGCAATATATGAGCTGTTACCTGTTATTCTTGCAATAGCTAAGGCTTCTGAATTCATACGTTGTGCTTCTTCAAAATTTTCCAGTATCCGGTATACACTTCCTATCGCTCCGAGAGAATAAGAGAGATAATCTTTATTATCTGTTTCTTCTGCTAATGTTTTACCTTTATTATAATAGTTAAGTGCATAGGTGTAATCTTTTTTTTCTTCGTAAACCGACCCTATTGATAAGTAAGCATTCGTGATCCGTATATTATCTTTATTCTCCTGGCCAAGCTTTAATGCTCTGAGGAAATAGTTTAGGGCTTTATCATAATTTTTCTGTTTGAAATAGATGGCACCAATAACATTATAACAAGTAGCTTCATTTCTTTTATCATGGATTGATTGTGCAATGGCTAAAGACTGGAAAGAATATTCCAACGCTTTAGGAAAATTATCCTGTGTTCTGTAAAAGGAACTCAATGTGCTAAGGCATCCAGACATTCTTTGTTTATTATTCGTTTCTTTGGAGATGGCTAGAGCTTCTTCAAGGCAAATGGTGGCTTCCAGAAATTGCGATTTATTTCTATATATTTCTCCTTTCACATTTTGTGCCTGGCCAATTTTAGACTTATCGTTGATTTTTCTGGCTATACTTAATCCTCTTTCAACATATAACAATGCTGAGTCATTCATACTTTGAAGACGCAACAGATCGCCTTTAGAGATCAGGGTTTGTGATTGCAGATCGAGAAAATTGTATTTGGTTGCATCACTCAATGCAATATCATACATGCTATCAGCAGCCGTAAAATTGGAATTACGCATATAATTAAAACCAAGTCCAATATTGGCTCTGCAAATACCATAAGGATAGTTCAATATTTTGCTTAACCTCATCGCTTCTTCGGAAAGTGTAGGTTTAATTAAACGCCAGTTGAAAGAAAGTGCTGCCAAAAGGTTTATAACACTCGTGTCAGTCTTCGCGATACGAATTTCTACTTTTTGAGAATCTACTATTGGTACTATAGAAGTAGTATCATTGATGAGGCTATCCACTTCATGACTCAACTTAAGAGTGCGCGTGTTTGGGATATCGCTATTACATTTAGAAAATAATAGAACTGAAATAAAAAATAAGCTGATCGCAAAATATTTAGGCATATAACAAATATAGCTTTTTCTATAAAACCAAAAAGCCACTTATAAAAAACAGCTTTTCGATTTTAAAAAGTGGACTGGCTCTCCCGTATCCCACCTTTCGCTTAAGCTATGATGTCGGGTGGTGGTTACTAGTATAAAGATACAGCGTAAATTGATAGATAATGTTACACAATTCTTACCTCAACGTTTTTTAACAGGTTTACTTTTCAAC
>JBKJPW010000212.1:0-6228 GCA_046594225.1 Bacteroidia bacterium | reverse complement strand
CAAAATAATAAAAAATGGCCGCAGAAAAGCCATCTGATTAAAAATACTTCCAAGCGGAAAAGATGTATTCACGCCAGCGATAGGAATACATCTTTTCCGCTTGGAACTATTTTTAATCAGATGGCTTTTCTGCGGCCATTTTTTATTATTTTGCTTTATGGTGTCTTTCTTTTTACTATTTTTGAGATGTTGAAACCTAGGCCGACAATATGATAACAGAAGCGATAATGTGGATTATAAATGGAATTTGGTATATTGTCCAGACTTTTTTTAATTTCCTTTTCGATGTTGTCCTGTCGATGATTGAATGGGTTGTTTTGCTTATTCCTGGCTTTGATGAAGAACAACTTGATGGCTTTCATTCTGCTATTGGTTCAATTTTTGCTACGATGGAACGTTACGAGGTTGTCTTTCCATTTGATCATTTCCGGATTCTCTTGGCAATAACAGCTTCAATTTTTACTACTATGTGGGGTTGGAAGATAATCGACTTTGTTATAAATAAGGTTCGAGGATCTGGATCATGAGTTTATTAGAATTGCGAATCAAAAGATGTTCCGGTTGTGATGAAATTAAAATTGTTAATAAACGTCTTGGGAACATATGTGTCAAGTGTTTAAAAGATGCTATTCTTTATCAACTATTTGTAGGTCAAGTAATGAAACAAGTCTGTAAGAGTTTTAAAAATGATTGAATTGGTCTTTGGTCGACAAGGTAGCGGTAAAAATGTCTATGCTGCATATCGTAATATAATTGCGAAAAAAGCTGGTTGGCTTACATTTTCAAATTGCGGTATTCAAGGCGATTATAAGATAGTCGATGGAACAGATCTGTTAAAGGTTTATCATCTCCAGCAAATAACCGGTAAGCCTGCTCTCGTTGTAATTGATGAAGCCGATATAAAAATTAATGCCGAACAATTAAAAGATCCTCTTATTAAAACAAATATTAAGTATGCACGTAAACGCAAAATGTATGTAATTTTAATTGCTCAAAAATGGAATGCTACGCCTCCGGATATTCGGGCTCAAACCGATAGTATCATTTATTGTTCTAACGGCTTAATTAAGCCTCCTGCTTTAACTGATGTTGCCGGCTCTTGGGTTTTTTGGCTTAAAGTAACATTCGGTAAAAAACATATTTACCGGCGTTATTCGCTTTATGAAGTTGAATCGAAAGATGGTAAATTTAAAAAATGTCAAGAGATGGATAAAATAAAGGTTAAGCGTGGCGATTGGTGTAATATTTTTAATACAAATTATGAAGTTGAAATCTCCGAAAAAGATAAACAACGTCTTGATCAATATATTAAAAATATCAGTTATGAACGTTATCCGATTGTTTCTACATTTGGAAAAGAAAATGAACAATTATATCAACAATTACTGGGGGTGGAAGGTTAAGAGCCGCCCGGCTCTAGTTTTAACGCAATGAACATTGTAAAAATTAGTCAATATGGAGAAAAAAAGTATTTAAACGATTTGTTTGTATTTATGAGCAACGAACTTGTGAGTGCGAATAATCAAACAAACGTTTGCTTTTTTTACTATCTTTACGAATTTTTACAGTCATTAAAATTTTTAATTCAGAGCCGGACATCTATACTCAAAAATCTGGGAAAGTCTATAACAACCCAGATTAGTCCGAAATATAGGACTTTTTACTATAAAAAATCAGTTATTTTTATTCCTTCAACCCGACAAAAAATAAGAAATTCTATTTGTTTTTCAAGATATTGTTTTTCTAATATACATTAAATTATGATAGATACAATAGGGCTTAAAATCAAAGTGGATAAAGAGATATTACATAAGATAGCAAGTAATAATCATAGGCTATTAAAATATCAAGATATTAAAGAAGGGGAGATAGTAAGGACATATCAGAGGTATAATTCTAAGTTTGCATGTGAAACCTGGCGCTCAGAAGTTTTTTTTAATCTTGACTTTGAAACCGGTCATTTGTTTTTCCCGGGTTTTTCACTTCCTAAGTGGTTTTTTGGCTCGAATGTTGTTATGTTATTCGATGTACAAACAGCGATAAAAGCGTTTAAAGTTTCTTTCGAGGAAATCTACGATGTAATCCTTCCGGAGCTTTCAAAGTGGCATGTAATACGTTTAGATTTATGTTTTAATAAAAGGGTAAGTTCTCAGGAAATTGCCTATAAAATTTTTGAGTATATTAAAAAGCTTGAATATCCACGTAAACAACCACATATATATAAAACAACTTTACTTTTTCCTGGCAAGTATTACTCTTTTAAGGTTTATCTTAAATACGATGAATATATAAAACATGATTTTAAAAAATTAAAAGAGGAAAATCATAGTATTGCTTATGAGTATTTAAGAATGTCGGAAGGTATAATTAGGATTGAAGCGTCTTTGTCCCATAGTGCTTTAAAAGATTATTTTATGTCTGATACTGATAAACAGGATATAAGCGGTTACGCTTTAAATGTAACTCAAATTGATGTACATTGGGCAAGGGAACAGTTGAATATATATATTGATAAAATGCTAGGCAATAGGGAATTACTTAACAAAGAGTTGGATATAGAAAATAAGCTTCTAACTGTTTATAAAAAAAACAAAGTCCGGCTTTTGCTTGGTTATTATTATTATTATGAACGTTGGGGAAAAGATAAAACGATTCAGATGTATGGAAAATCTACATTTTACGAAAGTAATAGATCGTTAAAAGATGTTGGTATCGGTCGTTTTAACGAGGATACTAAAGAACTTGAGGATCTAGAGGAAACAGCAAAAGAGATCCGGGAATTTAAACTTATTGTATCAGATCAAGAATTTGATAAAAACAATAAAATTTGAATTGCTACAGTTGAATTCTACATCTAAATAAAAATAAAAAAAAATATTAAAATAATCCTTGACATATATAATTGTATAGTTATATTATTCCTATTAAGCGCATATCTACCCAGAAGGGAGGTGATTGAATTGGCAGAAGCCACAAAAGAATTATCAATGACAAAAGAAGGTGTTTTCTTGGTAGGTCGTCTTGATTCCTATCGAGATTACATAAAAAAAGACGGAACATCGGGGTTCTCATTGGAAATTTTGCAAAGGATGGATAGTGGAAATTTAGTCCAAAAATGTTTTGGTTCGCCTTTTGATTTACCTGAAATTTCCAAAATTCTATCAGATTCAAAAATTATTGCTGAGGTTGTTCCTTACGGCGGTAACAGTAAAGGAATAACATTTGCGATAAAGAAATTGAGCAAGGTGCTTTGATTTGGTTATTCGAGTAATAAGATACCTAGTTACATATGTACAATTTTTAACATTAGCGGGTCTGATTTTAGGCTCGCTTTTGTTATTTCCGGTTGTTTCTTATGCTACTTCTTGGCAATTATCCGGTCAAGATATTTTTTATTATGAATATGACTCTAAGCCTTATTTTTTTAATAGGTCTTCAGTAACTCCAACTCATTCTTTTGTTTCTTTGCCTTTTTTTTCACATCCGGTTCAAGAATATTCAATTTTTATTTTTCAAGTAAGTGCTTTTAATTGGGATAATACAATTGCTAATGTTTTAATAAATGTTTTTTCATCGGGTTTTATAGTTAATACTCCATTTGTTGAAAATAAATTGGGTTATTTTGTTATTGAAACGAAAACTAATAATCGTTCTACTCAAAGATTTGTAATTTCTACTCATTCATTAATAAATGATACAAGTTTAAACAATCCTACAGTTGCAATATCTAATTTTCCGGTTGCTACTGGATCAACTGTTGCAATATCAAATTTTCCAACTACTCAAGCGGTTTCGGGTGATTGGTCTACTAATGCTTATTCAACTGTAGCGGTTTCAAATTTTCCAACTCAATCAGTTTCTTCCGGTGGTTTTTCTACTGTCGGAATTTCTAATTTTCCAGAGTTTCAAAAAGTCAATTTGCACGAAATTTCAACATCTGCAAATTCCGGACTTTTTAAAGATATGCAAACTCCTATAGTTGGGGCCGGAATAGCTGGTTCATTTCTAGGTGTTTTATTACTTCTTAAGAGGTTCTTATGAATAATATTGTTATAGATCTATTCTATGTTTTTTCATCTTATTACATTTTAGTTGTTCCTTTCTTTCTTATCATTTTTATAATTAAACGATTTATTGAGAATTATTTATGATTTCCGATATTGAATTTTATTCATTAATGATGGAATCAATTAAATATGCTCTTATTCTTGGTTTATTTTTGTCTGGTATAGCAGTTATTTTTAACGAAAGGAGGTGATTAAAATGTTAAGAGTTTTAATAACACGATGTAAAGTTGCTTTGCTAGCTGGGCTGATTGTTCTTTCAAGTGCAATTCCGGTTCTGGCTGAGCCTGGTGATATTGCGGAAAGCGTGGTAACTACTATTACTGCCGATTTTAACGCTTCGAAAGTTCCTTTATTGGTTCTTTTTGGAACTTTAACAACTTTTTGGATAATCCTTAAGATTATTAAAAGAGGAGCAAATAGAGTTACTTAGTATGAAGTCGTCCGGCTCTATTTTTTATTTAATGTCTTTAGGTTTTAAAGATTTGTAAAACTTTTTTCCACCGGTATTATTGTTTTAACAGCGGAAAACAAAAAAAGTTAAGGAATGAGTGTATTGTCAAAGTTTAAGAGTTTCATAATTACAGCAAATATAATAACTGTTTTTGCGGTATCTAATACTTTTTTCTTTTTAAAACCTCCCAAGGCTCATGCTGAACCAATAAGCATTACAATTATGGGTGTTACCCTTATCGGTGCTGCTGCTGTGTCTGCTGTAGCATTGGCATATAACCAAATGCAAGCTCAAGGCGACGCGGCTTATTCTTTCCCTGAATTTACAGAAATTAATAAAGATACTCTTTCCATTGATAGAACCGGAATGCAAGCCATTATTGATCAATGGGTTATCAATAGGACTTCTTCGGCTGCAAATATACTTACAAATTTTACTACAAATATAGCGACCGGTTGGAATTATATATTTGCTGAATCAATTAATACTTCTATTCAAGTTGCAAACTATAAAATGGAACATTTAATTAATAGGTCTATTTCTCATTTTGGATTTAATACTAGATATCCTACTTTAAAAAATGCTGTCGGTTCTTCGCAGTATTTAGGTTCTACTGGCGAACTTTGGTCTGGTCTTAAATTTCCGCATTTTATTGGTATTGATAATAATACATTTCCCAATATAAATGATCGTCAAATTCAAATAAAAACTTCTAATACTACTACGTGGACTTCCGGAAATTCACTTATTCGAGGTACGCCTACTTCGGGTTGGACTCAAAAAGCTGGTATGGAAGCAACTTGGACTTATCAATCAACAAGCGACTGGCTTGGTACTCTTCCCTCTTATGCAATAATAACGGCTGCTCGTATTCGATATGGGGCTGGAACACAAGCAGATCCTTATGTATATACAAATTTAACTCAACCTGCTACTGCGGAAACATTAAAAGATAGAACCTCAAACGTTCAAGTTTCTGATGCTGATTTACTTGCTTTGGAGGGTGGTCATTTTGTGCCTTTGTCTAATCTTATATCTACTACAGCAAATCCGATGCCTGATGCAAAAAAATTGCCTCCGCCTCCTCCTGCTACTTTTCTTGATGCCATTAATTCTTTTGCCGTAACTGTTAGTGGTTTTGCTACTGATATTATTACAACTGTTGGAGATTTAACTTCTAGCATTGCTATAACTGTTGGGAATCTTACCACCGGAATGACTAACGAAATCGCTGCTCTTAATAATTTTTTTCTTGGAGCTTTACAATCTCTTATAGATTCAATGCTTGCTGGTCTTGCTGGAATTACTTTTCCAACTGGTATTTTTCAAGGTATACTTGACGCTGTTCTCGGTCTTACTGATGGCATTGTGTTAGGTCTTAGTTCTCTTTGGAATTTTCCTATTGCTCTTTGGGATTCAATGCTTCTTGGAATTAATGCTATTGCTTCCAGTTTTACTCAACTTTATGATTGGCTTTTTATTCCTGCCGGTGGTATACAATTACAATTATTTCCTACCGAGCCGGCTTGGAAATCTCGTTTTACTAATATTTCGAATCATTTAAAAACTTTGCTTCCTTTTGCTTTAATAGCTGCTTTAATTGCTGGAACTGCTGGCGGTGGTGGTTCTCAAATGAATACTGGTATTCAGAATATTATTATTCCGATCGGTGGAATAGATACTTCCTTTCCTCTTGGCGATATTTTCAAT
>JBKJPW010000195.1:0-3180 GCA_046594225.1 Bacteroidia bacterium | reverse complement strand
ATAATTTATTAAAAGTGCAAAAAAAGCAAAAAAAACAAAAAAGATAGTTACAATGGGATGTGTTTTTATAAATTTTAGAATCATCATTTTTTTATTTTATTATTACCGCTAACGGTTTACTAAACGCTGATTTTGCGTTTTAGCAAAATTTGAGTTTAGTTAATGTTATATGCTTGGCAATTTCAACATCCAGTTCGTTACATTTAGAATTAGTTTCTCACACTTAGTTCGTCCTTCTTTCCTCTGAATTTCCAAATTACATTCGTCTAAGATATAGAATTCTTCGTTCTTTTAAGCATTCTTACTTTTTGTCTTGAAACAAAAAGTAACAAAAAATTCAAGAAAAGGCCATCGGCTCACGCACAGTCCAACTCAGCCCCCGCAGCCTTTTCTGGCCAACACACCGTTCTGATAAGATTTTTAGCAAATTGAAAATAAAATAGGAAATGTCATTTATTATTGGGAACTTTCAAAACTTAATTGACTGTCGTTAAATACAAAAACGCTGTCTTTCCCTCCTTGTCATTTGAGTTTTGAAAGGTATTCAATAAACATCTCCCCGTTTTTTATTTTTTAATTTCGTACTTGCATTGCCCTGTAACCAGGCCAAACCATTTGATTGAAATACGAACCTCTTGAAATTTGCACCGAATTGATATCCCGTGCTACTGAACTGAAAAGGTTGGTAAAGCGGCAAAGGTGCTGAGGTAGCACACTCTTTGGGCTGGCTAAACAATAAATCGAAAAAACACATAGTATTTATATTTTCTCAAACGCAGAAATCAATTTACATTCAGTTGATAAAACGATCTCGTCTTTAGTACGAGGCTTTTTTCAACTGCCTTGCATATAACGGTCAAATATACGATGCCGTGCGTTTGGTTTTTGAGCGTGTCAGCTAAGGTATTGTATATTTTATGTTATGCGTATTTATTTCTTCTATCCACCCACTAATTCAAATAACGGTCGTTAGTTGTTTTTCTGCGCAATTGTCTGCAAGTCAGCAAACATAGGTCGTGCCGCTTTGTGTTTATTTTTTTCTACATAATTGTCTACTTTAATGCAACCAAATACAACTTGCAATCCAAAGCAATTGTGCAATAGGATATAAAATACTGCAAATAATCAATGTCTTAGTGAATTTTTTTAAATTCATATACCAAAACATTAGAGTCAAAGGTAAAATGTAGAGATATTGCCAAACAAAATGAAAAAGAGATAAACTCCATCGATTCGGGTCTCCGGGAATGCTTGTCGGATGACTATATTCGTAAAAATAAACTACTGAATATATAGTACCTGTTACTACTAAGTATAAAATTACTGCGGGAAATATTTTGTCTACTGAAGTCTTCGTTTGAGCCGATAAAACATTTTTCAAAAAGTTCGTAATACCGATTCCTTTAGAGCTCCTACTTTGTCTGTAGATGAGGATGATGTCAAAGACTAAAAGAAAAGGGGAAGAATAGAAATATATTCGCGTCATTGTCGAAGGGGTTTCTCTCATTCCATACTTATAAAAAAGATAAACACAGGTCAAAGTAAAAACAAATAAGCTAAAGGAATAAAACGGAATATAATTTTCTTTTGTCCGTTTCAGAAAATAGAAAGTAACAATAAAAAAAATGTTTATTAATAGGGCTATGTCCATTCTGTTTCAATGCCTTGTCGATTTATAAAGGCTTTTTTTCTTATAATTACGCATAACGATGTGGCTAATCGCAGGCAGGGGGTTTCGAGATGCTGTTATGAAAATGAATTTTCAAATTTACTACTAAATTGTCTACGAAGCAAGCCCCCTGCTTGCGATTAGGTAATGTTAGGCACAGGGCATCTTTCTTTCGAGTCATATTTTGTCTATAGTCATAAGTCAGCAAACGTAGGTCGTACCGAACAATTTTTATTTTTTACACACAATTGTCTACGGAGCAAAAATCAGCAAACACAGTTCGTACCGAATAATTATTATTTTTTATACACAATTGTCTACGGAGCAAAAGTCAGAAAACGTAGGTCGTACCGAACAATTATTATTTTTTACACACAATTGTCTACGGAGCAAAAGTCAGCAAACACAGGTCGTACCGAATAATCTTTATTTTTCCTACACAATTGTCTACGGAGAAAAGTTAGCAAACACAGGTCGTACCGAATAATTTTTATTTTCCATACAGAATTGTCTACGGAGCAAAAGTTAGCAAACACAGGTTGTACCGAATAATTATTATTAGAATACACACCCAAGTTGGCAAACACAATTCATGCTAGCCAGTTACCAATGTCGTCTTTATTTCAATTTAAAGATATCTTCGTATTTTATATAATCCTTTCTGCTTATAGTATATATTGGATTACCATTCTCATCTTTAATTATTCCCAAACTTTCATCATTTGCATTAGGAAAATTTATTTGATATCCTCTACCGTCTCCCAATTTAATTCCATAAGTCTCTACAGAATTTTCTGATTGTACAGAATTTTGAGTATAATCAAATTTTTTACTTTCGCCTATACTATCTTTAATAGTAAAAATCTTGGCTTCAAAAAATATTTCAAGTTTTGCTCCTTGGGAATCTGTAGCTTTCCAAGAACCTCTATAAGTATCAGAACCACTACATCCAATTAAAAGTATTGCGAAAATTCCTACCAATAGAACACTTGATTTTTTCATGTTTTTCATAATTTAGTTATTATTTAGTTGTTTTTAAGTTGTTTTTAAGTTGTTTTTTTATGATTTCTAATGCCATTATGTAAGTGGTCGTTTTTTAATTGCCTTGTGCCTAACGGTGAAATAGGCGCTGGAAGCGCTTATTTGATGTTAGGCACAGGGCATTTTTTCTATCTATTCATATTTCATTTAAACTCGAAACACTATAAGTTCTGGTACACAATGGTCGTAAAGTAAAGTTTTTAAAACTTTGCTGTCGTAAACCCAACATTCTTCATACACACAGGTTTAAAGTAAAATGAAAAAAAAACTGCGGTCATAACACGCTACAGTCTGCACACAGGTGCACAAACGTACGAACTTTGCCTAGGTGCTGTTTGCGATAGTTTATTTTTTATCAGTTCTTAATTCTACAAGTTGGTTATCCAGTCTATTAAAGTCGATTTTATACCATTGTCTGTTAACGTGTATTTGGTGTTTGCCAATGTCCCAGTCAAATTCTAATATAGTGT
>JBKJPW010000161.1:0-6699 GCA_046594225.1 Bacteroidia bacterium | reverse complement strand
CTTAAAGATTCCATCTTCACAAAAGAAAGTGAAAATCAGCTAAACGAGTTAAATACCAAATATCAAACCGATAAAAAGGATTTAGAGTTAGCCAAAAACAAAGCTGAAATCACAAATGAAAAAAACAAACGATACATAACATATGGCGCATTGGCATTCTTTATTTCACTGCTCATTTTTGTAATATGGGCATTTAATCAAAAACGAAAAACAGGAAAATTACTACAAAGTAAAAATGCGCAGTTGGAAAATGCCAATCTTGAAATCTCTCATCAGAAAGAACAATTGAGTGAAAAACAACAAGAGATTGTTGATTCTATCAACTATGCAAAAAAGATTCAAAATGCTCTACTTGCTAATGAAGAAATGCTGCTAACAAATTCAATAAATCATTTTATTTTATTTAAACCAAAAGATATTGTAAGTGGTGATTTTACATGGGCTACTGTAAAAGACAATTTGCTGTACCTTGCTTGTTGCGATAGCACGGGCCACGGGGTACCAGGAGCTTTTATGAGTTTATTGAATATTGGATTTTTAAGCGAGGCGATCAAGGAAAGAAATATTTTGAAACCAGGAAAGATATTTGATTACGTGAGGAGTCGCCTGATTGAAACAATAGGCAATGATGATCAAAAAGATGGTTTTGATGGCATTCTTATTTGTATGGATATAAATACAAAGCTTATTACTTATGCCGCTGCCAACAATAGCCCCATATTAATCCGTGATAAAGAAATTATTTTCATGAAGACTAACAAAATGCCGGTTGGCGAAGGCATTAAAACTGACCCATTCGAGACATTTACGATGAATTACAAAAAAGGAGATACTTTATATTTATATACAGATGGTTACCCTGATCAGTTTGGCGGGCCAAAAGGAAAAAAATTCAAATATAAACAACTTGAGGAGTTGTTGACACGTCAATCCAACTTACCAATGGCTAATCAAAAAGAAACTCTAGATTTATGTTTTGAGCAGTGGCGAGGAAATTTAGAACAAGTAGATGATGTATGTGTTGTAGGAATCTCATTTTAACATTCGATAAATAAGGTTTATATTTAAACCGATGAAAAAACTATTATTTCTAATATTACTATCGTCTTCAATTTTCGCACAAGACAAACATTATATTGATAGTGTTAAAGCGCTTACTCAATCGAAAATTGATACTATTCGATTTGGCGCATATACAGAACTTACCTGGGTTTTAAAGGATATTAACAAAACAGAGGCATTAAATTACGCGAACAATTTATTAAGCGAAGCTTCCCAGTCTTCTAAACAAAAATGGATTGCTCAGGGATATAACGATATTGGAATCGTTTATTTGAGAATGGGTGATTTAAAAAAATCGCTTTATAATTTAGAGAAATCACTTGCTATTCGTGAAAAACTAGGTGATAAAAAAGATATTGCTTCCAGTTTAAGCAAAATTGCGAATATCAAAACAGATGATGGGAAATACGGAGAAGCTCTTGAAATGCAATTAAAAACGCTAAAGCTATACGAAGAATTAAACATACAACCATATATAGCACATATTTGCAATAATATTGGCCAATTGTATAATACGATTAACAAATTCAGTCAAAGTAATACTTATTTACAACGTGCTTACGGCATTGAAAAAGAAATTGGAGATGTATATGGTATGCCAATAACATTAGCAGTTATGGGCAGTAACTATAGCGATTTGCAACAGCCTGATTCAGCAATAAAATATTTAAGCGAGGCAAAAAGATTATTTAAAGGTGTTGAAGATTATGCATCCTACTCCATTGCTTGTAATAATTTAGGATTACTTTTCAGAAGATTAAAAAATAATAAAAAAGGAAAGGAAAATTATAACGAAGCCATTCAAGTAAGTAAACAAATAGGAGATTCTTCCGGTGTTGCTTTATTTGAAAATAATTTAGCAAATATACTAATAGAAGAAAAAAACTTTGATGAGGCTGAACACATTTTATTTAATTCTTTAAAACTTTCTAAAAGACTAGGTGCTGGAGAAAATATCCTAAAAATATACCAAAGCCTAACAGGCTTATATATCCAGAAAAAAGACCCAAAGAATGCAGATTTTTACTTTGATTTATATAGACAACAAAAAGATTCTATTTTTTCTGCCCAAACTGCAGTTCAACTTTCTGAAGCACAAACCAAGTTTGATGTTGAGAAAAAAGATTTAGAGTTGGCTAAAAATAAAGCCGAATTGGAGGCAAAAGAAAAACAAGCATTTACAAAAAATATTATTATAATTTCTATAATCGTTTTATGTGTTCTGTTGTTTATTTCAGGCCTATTATTTTATCGCAAAAAACAAGTAGAACAACAAGCTAAATTAGATGCAGAAATTGCTTGTCAGAAAGATATTAGAACAAAAGCTATTTTAGATGCGGAGGAAAAAGAACGCCGACGTATTGCACAAGATTTACATGATGGCGTTGGGCAATTATTAAGTGCTGCCAAATTAAACTTAAGTAACTTAGATTCAAAAATTATTGCTCAAACAGAGGAACAAAAATTAGCCCTGCAAAATGCTTTAAGTTTAGTTGATGATTCTGTTAAAGAAGTAAGAGCAGTATCTCATAATATGATGCCTAATACCTTAATTAAATTAGGTTTGGCAAGCGCCGTAAGAGAATTTATTACTAAACTAGGAAATGCCCCTTCACTAAAAGTAGATTTAGAAATTGTTGGTTTAGATAATCGATTAGATAATCAAGTGGAAACAGTATTATATAGAGTGATTCAGGAAATCGTAAACAATATTATTAAACATGCTCAAGCATCTCAAATTAGTATGCAGTTAATACGCCATGAAACTGAACTTAATATTATGATTGAAGATAACGGGGTGGGTTTTGATACAAATCAGTTGGATAACTATGAAGGCATTGGATTAAAAGGTATTCAAACTCGAATTGAATTTTTAAATGGTACTGTTCATTTTGATTCCACGTTGGGCAGAGGCACAACTATTATTATTGATATTCCATTAGTATAATGAAACTAAAACTATTAATAACCTTTTTTTTACTATTTTCGTTTAGCAACAACTACGCTCAATACTCTAATGCTAATTTCCAAAAGCTAAGAGATAGCTTACAAACTTTACCAAGTTATGATACGGCTTCATTCTTTAAAATAATAACACAATTAAAGCGAATTTCAACGTCACTTAAATCTCCTCAAAAGCAAGCCGATATTCTTCATGTTCTTGGAACTTACTACTATTTTAGAACAGATGAAAATAAAGCAAAATTATATTACGATTCTGCTTTAAATATTTTAAAAAATAATCCTGACCAAAAATTAAAAAATTTGATTGAACTTAAACGAAGTTATATATGGCTAAATAAAGGTGAATTTAATAAGGCTAAGCGATTTTATAAGGAAAAAGAGTTGAGTGAAAAAAATGACACGATGGCTCAAATTCTAATAAATATGGCCTTAGGCCAAATATACCAGGCAGAACAAAGGCACGATTCGAGTTTAAATAAAATGTATAAAGCATTAAACCTTTCAGTGGCAAAAAAAGATCTATATTATGAAGCCACAACTCGAAATAATATTGCCGGAGAATATCAAATACTTGGAAAAACAGAAGATGCAAAAAAAGAATATTTGACTTCGATAAATATTGCAAAAAAAATAAAAAATAAAAAATTAGTTTCAAATATAAATTCCAACATTGCCTCTATATACCTATCGGAAAATAAAATACAAGATGCGCTTGAGATATATAAAGAGAATTTATCTTTTTACTTAAATACAAATTTTCACTACGAAATTGCCTACATGTATCTAAATATCAGTATATGTTATTCTAAGCTGAACAATACAGCGCTAATGAAAAAGTATTCTCAACAGGCTATTAATATTATTACTCATAATAATTTACCTTTAGATGCTATTGATATTTATTCACAGGCTTCCAACTTATACTTATCTAACAACCTTTATAAAGAACAAATAGGTTTATGTAAAGAGGCAATAGCTTTTTCTGAAAAATATAATGTGCCAATTATAAATCCCCAATTTTATAATAATCTTAGTAAAGCATACGAATTCACAAATGATCCTTTTAATGCTTTGCAAATGAATAAAAAGTATATTTATCAAAAGGATAGTTTAGATAAAATTTCAAATGATAAACTAGTAAACGAGCTTGTTTTTAAACATCAATTAACTGAAAAAGAACAAAAAATTCTATTTCAACAAAATGAAAACAAATTACTAAAAAAGGAAAACGAACTATATAGTCTAAATAAGAAATATTATATTGTAATTATTATTATGATATTAATAGTGTCAATTTTATTAGGCTTTTTTATTTTAGAGCGGCGCATTAAAAAACAAAAGGAAATATATGCTGGTCAATTAATTAATGAGATTGATAAAGATCGAGAACGAATAGCAATGGACCTTCACGATGATTTAGGTTTAGGCATAACTATGGCTCGTCAAAAAATATTAAAGGCAGAGATAAAAGATGGAGAGACTAAAACTGATATAGAAAAAAACTTAATGAATTTGCTTGAAAAAACACGAAAAATATCTCGTGATTTATTTCCATCCACCATTAAACATCTTAGTTTTACTGAATTCATTTCTGATTTATTAAACAATACTGAAAAAGAAACCGGCATAATTAGCAGTTACGAAATTCATAAAAAAATTGATAATTTTAATTTAGACACAAAAACACATATTTTAAGGATATTACAAGAGTGTATTCATAATACTATTAAATACTCAGAAGCCTCAGCGATACGAGTTGAAGTAGAAGATATAAATAATAAAAAAACTCAAATTACTTATTATGATAACGGTATTGGCTTTAAAGAAACAATAAAAGGAAAAGGACTAGGTTTAAAAAATATTTACCAAAGATGCCTATTAATTAAAGCAGATGTGGTTATTGCAAATAATGAAAATAACATTGGAGTAAAACTAACTTTAACATTACATGACAAAACTTAAAATATTAGTAGCAGATGACCACCCTATTTTTAGAATTGGTTTATGTAGTGTTATTCAATCAGGTTTTTCAGATGCAGTAATTACTGAAGCTGATAATGGAATAACAGCCTGGGATTTTATTAAAGAAAAAATGCCTGATGTAGCAGTTTTAGATGTTAATATGCCAGGAGTTGACGGATTAGAGTTATGTAAAAGAATCCAAAATGAAAACCTTAATACGAAAGTTATAATTTTAACTATGTATAAAGAAAAATCTTTACTAGAAAAAGCAAAAGAAAGTGGAGCCAAAAGTTATTTAATTAAAGATAACTCTGTTTTTGAAGTAGTTGATTCTATAAAAGCAATCTTAAATAATCAATATTATTGGAGTGAATCCTTAAAAGATATTCAAATTGAGATAAATGAAACCAATAAAGACGCAAATAAAATAGAAAGTATTCTAAAAGACTTAACTTCCACAGAACTAAAAACATTAAAATTGGTTTGCAGAAACTATACTTCTAAAGAAATTGCAGAATTTTTATTTATTACCTCTAAATCGGTTGATAATAATCGATCTCGTATTTCAAAAAAATTGGGCTTAGATCAAGTAACAAACAGCCTACTTATATGGGCTATGAAACACAAAGATATCATTGAAAAATTATAGTATTCAGGATAAAGTTAGATTTATATCCCGAAAATATAAATAACTAAATCTATTTAAGGGGTTATCCCCTCTATAAAACAAGAATAGTTAGTTTAGGTTTATACAAATTACTAAATATTCCTAAAACTATTATTATGAAAAAAAACTTGCTCACTTTATTTTCAGTATTACTAATAAGTCAATTTAGCTTTGCTTCATATGTTCCGGGAGTTCCTTATTTTTATCAATACAATAATAGCATAAACCCCGGTGGAAGTTGCCAAAACACCTCCATTGCTATGTGTATAAAATTTTATGGTGGCGCTGCTGAAACACCAGATGCTGTATCTGGATACTTTGGTACATCACAAGCCCAAACAGTTAGTGGCTTAGAAACCGTATTTAATTCGGAGGCTTCCTATTTTGGATTAACAGTAAGGGATATTGGTCATACAGATGGAACATTTAGTGATATACAAACTTTATTAGCAGCTGGCAAACCAGTAATTATTCATGGATATTTTACTGGTTATGGGCATGTAATGGTTTTAACCGGCTTTAATGGAACCGAATATATTGCAAACGATCCAGCGGGTCAGTGGAGCCAAGTTTATGGATACGGCGGATATAGCCAAACAAATGCTACTGAAGGCATCGATATATATTATACTAAAAGCGCTATGGAATCTGCCATTGGCCCTGACGGAACAATTTGGTATCATGAATTTACAAATACATCTGTACCAACGCCTACTACAACTATTGATGCTATTGCTCCAACAACAGCGATTTCTGTAGCTAACTCAACAAATTATCAAACTTCCAATTTTACGGCAAACTATACGGATGCTGATAATACAGGAGGCAGCGGACTGGACAAATCTTTTTATAGTGTGTTAGACTGGAACGGAAATGAATGGAGAGCCAATAAAAACAATGGATTTTTTTGCGATAATTTTGATAATTCAATTCATAGTGATTGGAGTACAACTACTGGAACTTGGGGGATAACAAGTAATGTTTTGAAGCAAACAGACTTAGTAAATACAAATACATCCATGAGTTCAACCTTAAATCAAAAT
>JBKJPW010000136.1:0-27373 GCA_046594225.1 Bacteroidia bacterium | reverse complement strand
ATGGGATCAGGACACGGAACAGAATTGAATCTAACACTTAAAGTGTGGAGACAAAAAAACACGAAAGCAACAGGTAGCTTTGAAACACATCAATTAACAGGCATTTCAACAGATATGTCGTTTTTGGAAATGTTTGATGTATTAAACGAAAAATTAATTTCGGAAAATAAAGAAGCGATTGCTTTTGATCACGATTGCCGCGAAGGCATTTGTGGTATGTGCAGTATGTACATCAATGGTCGTCCGCACGGACCAAAACAAGGTGTAACTACTTGCCAATTACATATGCGTTCATTTAAAACTGGTGATACAATTGTAGTTGAACCTTGGAGAAGTGCTGCCTTTCCAGTAATTAAGGATTTAGCAGTTGATAGAGGTGCCTTTGATCGAATCATTGCAAGTGGTGGGTATATTTCTGTAAACACAGGTAATGCAAAAGACGCAAACAATATTTTAATTCCAAAAACAGATGCTGATGAGGCTTTTGGCGCAGCAGCTTGTATTGGTTGCGGTGCTTGTGTAGCAGCTTGTAAAAATGGCTCGGCAATGTTATTTGTTTCAGCAAAAGTTTCTCAACTAGCATTATTACCGCAAGGACAAGTTGAGCGTAAAGAGCGTGTATTGAAAATGGTAGCTGCAATGGATGAAGAAGGATTTGGAAACTGTACAAATACAGGAGCTTGCGAAGCAGAATGCCCTAAAGGAATTTCTTTAGAGAACATTGCTCGTATGAACAGAGAGTTAACAGCAGCAAGTTTTAAATAATTACCTAAAATCATAGGTCTCAAAATCAGCCCCAAATAAGGGCTGATTTTTTTGTTTATACGAGTATTTAATTGATTTTTTAATTTTAATATGACTAAAAAAGCTTAGTTTCATTGAAAATATCACAATATTTTCACTTCTAAAACGAATTAGGAATGCTATTTTGATCATTTTTTAAGTAATTACATCAGGACAACTAGCGTAGCTTTACTAAATCAATTTAGTTAATAATTCAAATAAATTTATATGCAATGTCTAAAATCTACTACTTACTATTATTGGTTATTGGGTTATCAAAATTAGTTTCTGCACAATGCACAGGAGGTTCTAGTGGCGGAGCTCTAAGTCCAGCACCAACAGCTGCTTATCAAACCATGAATTGTGCTGCTGGCGATTTCTATTACACCTTTGTTGTGGCTGCTTCAACTTGTTTTCCTCAGTATGATTTTTCTTTTTGCTCAACAGATGGTAGTAATGCTACTTTCGACACACAAATTACTATTTTAAATAATTCTGGAACTGCTGTTTCTGGTGGATATAGCGATGATTATTGCTCTACTCAATCGCATGTTATTTGGACACCAACTTTAGCAGGAACATATAGAGCACACATTAATAAATACAGTTGTGTTGCAACAACGGCAGCCGCTACCTTAGCTTATAAACTTACAACTACCTACACAAATACGGCCGAATACACCATTAATGGCAATGCCACCTCAACGGGAACATGTACAACCGTAACACCAAGTACAACAAACCAAAGAGGTTGTGTGTGGGACGTTAATTCTACCTTAAATTTTTTATCAGCTTTTTCTTACGATTTTACAGTTAATCTTGGCGCTAGTGATGCGGGTGCAGACGGAATGGCATTTGTGATGCAAAATGATGCAAAAGGTAGATGCGCTTGTGGCACAGCGGGCGGATCTCTTGGCGCAGGAGGCATTACAAATTCTTTAATTCTAGAAATAGATACTTATTTAAATACCGAAGATAGAGACGATTTTAATACAAATTTTATTGGCTGCGCTGGTTCAGAAGATCCTGATCATTTAGATTTATGGTATAATGGTAATGTTAATCCTGATTTGGATGCAAATTGTAATGCCAATGCTGCTGGTGAAAGGCCTGTAACTACAACTGCCGTAAGATTACAAAATCCTGTAGGTACTAATTATAATATAGAAAATGGCGCTAATCATATTTTACGAGTGAGTTGGGCTACTGGAAGTCCAGGTACTTTCACTGCTAAAATATTAAATACGGCATTAACAACAACCTATGCTACTATATCAACTACCCTGAACCCAATAACTGTTTTTGGAACTAATACCCCTTATTTTGGATTTACTGCCTCTACAGGAGGTTTATCCAATCAACAAACTATTTGTAATCCCTTATCATTACTACCTATTGAATTAATTTATTTTAAAGCAAGTTGCAACACTAATGAAATATCTGTTGATTGGGCAACAGCAAGCGAAACAAACAATCAATTATTTGAATTAGAAAGAAGTACTGATGGGACTAATTATACTAAAATTACTTCTCTTCCGGGCCATGGCTCAAGTTCTCAACAACATAAATATCAATACAAAGATGTGGCAACAGAAAACACCCTTTACTACTACAAGCTAATACAAATAGATGCAGGTAATATTCGCCACCCTATTGGCTTAATTGCTAGTGCTGAAAATTCGTGTTATGATGAATCTAGTAATGTTTTAGTGTTTCCTAATCCTGCGAATAATGAATTATTTATAAAATTAACCAACGAATCATTTACCTCTTTAGAAATTATTAATGATTGCGGACAATTAGTTTTTTCTTCTTCAGAAAAACCAAATGCACAAAAGATAATTCCTATCGAAACTTCGTCGTTTGCCTCTGGCGTTTATGCCATACGAATCATTAACAATGATAAAACATTTGTGAGGAAAGTAATTATTAATCGTTAGGCAGGAAGATTAATCATTTCATTAGTCTTCATAATTAAATCCATAAATAAAATTTTAGGATTTGCATTACGCTCTATGTGATAAAAAGCAGAATTAAATTCTTCAAGCAATCGTTCGTAGTTACGTTGATGAATAAAACGAGCAAATTTTGTAATAAATTCTTTCTCTTCGCCCGAATGTCTTACCAGTTCAGCACTTCCAAAATTAAACATCAAACAATCTCTAAAAATCTCTAAACCATATTGTAAAAACTGTTTTTGTTTTTCACGTCCAATACGGGCATTTTCATCAACCCACGCCACGGCCTTAATCGCATCAAATTTTAATGCAATGAGCATAAAGATTCTAAAATTTTGAAGGTAAGCGGTTCCGCCATCCAAATGTTGTAATAATAATTGAGCTTCTCTGTAACTCCCATCACTTAATAAAGCCGCTTGTTTAGCAGCTATTGGTTGACAATCAAATTGTTCTTGTAATCCTTTTACAATATCTTCAGTATCTATTTTATAAAATGGTATTTGTTGTACGCGCGAAATAATAGTAGCTAGTAATTGATCTGGGTGATTACACACTAATAAAAACAAAGTTTGTTCTGGCGGTTCTTCTAATATTTTTAAAAGCTTATTCGCCGCCGAAGTATTCATTTTTTCGGGTTGCCAGATGATCATAATTTTATAACCACCTTCGTAGCTAGTATAAGATAATTTTTTTAAAATGTCATTGGCTTCATCAGTAGGAATAGTAGGTTGTTTATTTTCGGCACTTAAACTATCAAACCAATCATGAACAGTGATGTATGGTGTTTCAATAAAAATCTCTCTAAACTCAGGTAATAAATCATTACTAGTACGAACATGTTTACTAAGAGGAATCGGAAACACTAAGTGTAAATCTGGATG
Organism: Bacteroidia bacterium; assembly: GCA_046594225.1. Taxonomy (GTDB): domain Bacteria; phylum Bacteroidota; class Bacteroidia; order B-17B0; family Aurantibacillaceae; genus UBA4416. The sequence goes on along the minus strand of JBKJPW010000136.1, from coordinate 23,751 downwards.
AATTAATTTACTAACTTTTAAACAAGACGAACAAACTCCACAGGAATCATGCTCGCTTTTATTTTGGCAAAACAAATATTGTACAAATGCAAAAGCAGCTGGTAGATTACCACTTCCTTCGGGCCCTGTAAACATTAATGCATGTGGCACACGACCATCGTGCAGCATGTTCAATAATTTATGTTTAACAGGCGTTTGCCCTACAAGGTTCTTAAAAAGCACAGGCTAATTTACATATTTAGATGATTAAAAAATGCATAATAAATCGAAAATGATGTTTAATTTTGTTTTATGCATATTGGTTTGTTTTTTGGCTCGTTTAATCCTGTTCATGTAGGACACATGGTATTAGCAAACTATATGGCTTCTTTTAGTGATTTGGAGCAAGTTTGGTTTGTAGTGTCTCCTCACAATCCATTAAAAGAAAAATCATCCTTGTTAAATCAACACCAACGTTTACACATGGTTAATTTAGCCATTGGCGATAACAATAAACTAAAAAGTAGTAATATAGAGTTTGGCTTATCTCAACCTTCTTATACCGTTAATACCTTGGCTCATTTAAAGGAGAAATACCCACAGCATCGTTTCTCATTAATTATGGGAGAAGACAATTTGCAGTCCTTTACCAAATGGAAAAACTATGAAGAAATCTTAAAACATCATAAACTATATGTGTATCCAAGGCCTAACTCCAATTCAGGAGTCCCGATAGCTATCGGGATAAGATCACATCCAAATGTAATTATGACCGAAGCCCCCTTAATGGATATATCTTCTACGATGATAAGACAGGCTATTAGAGACAAGAAGGATGTGTCTTTCTTTATGCCACAAGCTGTTTGGCAGTATTTAGATGAGATGAGCTTCTATAAAAAATAAAAAAACGCCTTTCTAGGAATCCAATAAGTTGGAACAATTTTCCTAACACCGCTTCTTACTATGTTATTCATTGTATTAAAAGCGGTTTATATTTCACTTAGGCGCTATTTTATTGGCATTTTGTGGCATTTTTTTTAATTTTTATGCCAAACTAAACAGAGTTAGGAATCCTATTTGTGTACAAATAGCGTTATTAGTTTAGCAGATAGTTTCCTAATATTGTGTTAGAAATTAATTAATAATCAGATAAAACTCATACGCATGAAAAAACTTTTACTTTTTGTTTTTAGCTTAATGATTGGATTAGCCAATTTTAATGCGCAAACTTCCATACAATTAACAAATAACTCAACAAGCAACCCAATAACAAATAATTCTGTTATTCTTGAGGATGTTGCAACTGGCGGACAAAGTCATGTTTACCTTCAATTAAAAAACATTAGCTCGTCTTCGGTTACTTATGCTGTTAAAAAAACTGAAATAGTTATTAATTCTGGCGCTGACGCCTATTTTTGTTGGGGGGGGCAATGTTTCCCATCTAGTACAACCGTAACACCAGTTGCAAACTATGTAACACTAACAGCAGGAGAGGTTTATGCTCCTCAATCATTTTATTATGATGAAAATGCTACAGAAGGTTATTCTGAAGTACAATATGAATTATATAATATAAATAATGCAAATGATGCTATTACATTTACATTTAAATTTAATCCAAATTTACTATCAGTTAGAGATAACGGAAATCTATTAACTTCCATCTCTGATGTATATCCTAACCCATCTGCAAGCAAAGCGCAAATTATGGTTAATTCAAAAATTAACACTAATACTTCTGTAAGTATTATTAATGCTTTAGGCTCTGTTATTTCAGTAAAAAATATTGAGTTATCTGCTGGGAAAAACAGTATTCATTTAGATTCTGAAAATTTAAATTCTGGAATTTATTTTGCTACTATCTCTTCTGGTAACACTAAAATTGTAAAAAAATTCACCGTAAATAAATAATAACTACTAACCCAACACATAATCATGAAAAAACAATTACTAACATTACTAGCTGCTGGAGCCACAGGCTCAATGTTTGCTCAATTACCGGTAAGTACTACACCGTCTAACAAAAATATAGTTTTAGAAGAATTTACTGGAATTCACTGCGGGTACTGCCCAGATGGGCATACCATTGCAAATAATATTTATAATAATAACCCAGGTAAAGTAATATTAATTAATATTCACTCTGGTAGTTATGCTAATGCTGCGGCAGGAGAACAAGATTTAAAATCAACTATGGGGACTGCTATCGATGGAATGCCAGGAATGGGAATTACTGGTTATCCTGCAGGAGCTGTTAACAGAACTATTTTAACTGGCACTGTTATGTCTGCTGGTCGTGGATCTTGGACTAGCATGAGTAATACAATTAAGGCTCAATCTGCTTATTGTAATGTAGCGGTTGAAGGTTCTGTTGATGCAACAACTAGAGTATTAACTTATACTGCTCAAGTATATTACACAGCAAATAGCCCCGCTTCAACAAACTCTTTAACAATCATGTTATTGGAAGATAAAATTTTAGGTATTCAATCTAATTATGGTACACCAACTCCATACAATGCAGCAAACTATAATGCTGATGGAACTTATAACCACAACCACGTATTACGTGCAGGTTTAACTGCTGGTAATTTTGGAATTACAATTCCTGTAACCACTTCAGGTACAACGTTTACAACTTCAGGCACCTATACAATTCCTACGAGTTATGGCGCTACTGGCAAAACAACTCCTTGTTTATTAGGAAATATTGAACTAGCTGCATTTGTAACTCAAACAAATTCTCTTACAATCAACGGTGCTTATGGGCCAGTTGCTATTACAAATGTTGCAAATACTATAGATGCAGGGGTAAGTACTTTAGTTGCAGATGCTGAAACATGTGCTGGTAATTTACAACCAATGAAATTTAACTTAACAAATAACGGAAGCACAAACTTAACATCTGCTTCAATTACTTATTCTGTTAGTGGTGGCTCTGCAATGGTTTATAACTATAGCGGTAACTTAGCTCCATTTACACAAACTGTAATTACATTACCTGCATACTCTTTCCCTGCAGCTGCAACAAATACATTAAGCGTGGTAGTAACTAGTGCTAATGGTTCTGCTGATCCAAATGCAACTAACAATGTTGTAACTAAATCAATTCCTTTAACAACTAAAATAGCTAATACTCCAACTACAATGTCGATGAAATTTAAAACTGACCAATATGGTTCAGAATTATCTTGGGAAGTTAAAGAAGAGGTTTCTGGAACAGTAGTAGCTTCAGGCGGGCCTTATACTGATTTAGCCGCATCTGGAACATCAGTACAACCTACAGTAACATTTGCAGCAAATCCTAATACGTGTTACAAAACCGTAATCTATGATTCATATGGTGATGGTTATAACGCAGGATATGGTGTTGGTGGTTATACTATCACATCAGGAGCAGCTAACGTTTATGTAAAATCTTCAGCATTTGCCGATGAAGATATCGCATTATGGAAAACAGCTAATGTTACTGGTGTTAATGAAGTAAGTTCTGCAATATCTAATATTTCAGTTTACCCTAGTCCTGCTAAAAATGCAGCATCTCTTTCATTAGATTTAGTTCAAAATGAAAATGTAACTATTACAGTTTTAAATACTGTAGGTGCAGTGGTTTACAATGAGTCATTAAATAATTTATCAGCTGGAAATCACGTAGTGAATTTCAACACGGAGAATTGGGCTTCTGGTATCTACAACATCAACATTTCTACCAATAACGGAACAACTAACCGTAAGTTAGTGATTGCAAAATAAATTAGTTTTTTAATTGTTTAACAAAAGGCTTGGTGTTTATCATCAAGCCTTTTGTTTTTCTTAATATTTAACTAAAAATAGCATTCTATTCCCCAAAATACTCCTCATTAAGACTGTTTTTTAATTAAAAACCCTATTTTTGTAGGGCTTGATACTAAAAATCAAGCTTCTATTATTTTACACTATGCTTAAACAACTATTTTACGTACTGCTTTTTTCGCTGAGTTTAACTCAAACATTTTCTCAAGTTTTATACAGCGAACGATTTAATACTTTGGCTTTAACTACAGGAACTAACAATACTTCACAAACGTATCAGTATTCAGATGTTCCTACAAACATGTTTACCATTAATGTAGATACCTTAAGAGCTGAAATAACCAATGGTAATTATCCCTTTAAAGCAGCTGGGCAACAACAAAAGGCTTGGTTAGGCTATGTGCCTGTTGGTGGTGCAGATACCTTTGCCGTATCAACTTCTTGGTTAAAACCAATAGGAATAGCAAACGCATGGTTAATTACTCCCACTATTACTAATATTACTTCCAATAGTGTGTTAAGCTGGGAGGCCATGGCACCAGACATTAATAACTCAGATGGGTATGAGGTATACGTTACTACCAATACATCTACAACACCAGTAATTGGTGATTTTTCGAATTTAGTGTTTAGTAGAATTACCGAATCTAATTCATGGCAAACACGCGGCATTTCTTTAGCTTCATTTGCTGGACAAAATATTAGAATTGCCTTTAAAAATAATTCTACCGACAAATATCAATTATGGTTAGATGATATTAAAGTAGAAAACATTACTAATGGATTTGATGTTGCCACATTATCACACTCAGTTTATAAATATTCAACTATCAACACCAACAACACTATTGCTGCAACATTTAAAAATAATGGTTTCACTCCTATTACTAACCTTACCATTAATTACAAAATGGATAATGGATCAACCATATCTGAAACTAAAATATTATCCCCTGCTTTAAATTATTTAGAAAGCAGAGAGCTTACATTTTCTACTTTATATAATTCTACAGTACCTATTTACAATGGTTTTAAAATATGGTCAAGCACTATTAATGCTCAGGCAGATCAGGTTGCAAGTAATGATACAATAACTGGTCGCATTACTATTTCATTGTCTTCTCCTGCAAAAAAAGTATTAGTAGAAGAATTTACGAGTGCAACGTGCGATTGGTGTCCTTCGGCTTATACCAATTTAAAATCAATTGTAACTACTAATACAAATGTGATTGCTGCCTCTATTCATGATAATGATAATATGGCTATTACTGAAGCTGCAACATTGTCATCTGAGTTTAACCCTTCATTTCCAAGCGCTTTAATCGATCGTTATTATTTTTCTGCTAATAAAGCTATGTCTATTGAGCCTGTAAACTGGAACACTTACATTACGCAACGCTCAGCAATGAAAGTTCCTGCAACAGTTACCATTACAAACGTAAATTATAATTTAACGACCAAGCAAATTGATGCAACGGTATCTACAACCTTTGTTGGTGATGTAAAAGGAGATTATCGATTAAACTTATATATTAAAGAAAACAATGTATATGGGCCAATAGCTGATAGTACAGACAATCAATGGAATCAATATAACGCCTTATTTAATATTTCAGCATCTCCATATTACCAGTACGGAAACCTGATTGGAAGTAATTATGTGATGAGTGCAGCATCCTACAAACATCAATATGTTATTGATACGATTGTAGATGGTGCTTTTGGAGGAAATGCTTCTATTCCTTTAAACGGTTCAACTATAGGGCAAACTTACACAAAAACATATTCATATATATTACCAGCAGCTACAGCTGGCGAATTTAGATTTAATGCTGATAATATTTATTTAATAGGCACATTAAGCGAATATGACTTTAGCTCACAGGCTAAAACTATTTTAAATGCCGCTGAAGTAAAATTAAATACTAATTCAGAAACCATTATTGGTATTAAAGAAAATCAAAAAAATAATATTCAGCTAAATGTATTTCCAAATCCTACATCTGATGTTTGCCATTTAAACTTCTCGCTAAATAATGATGAGTTTGTAAAAATAAACGTTTACAATACTTTAGGCGAATTAGTTTATATGGAAACCAAAAACGTATCGGCTGGCAATGTGGATTATATTTTAAATGTAAACGCATTACCTTCTGGAAACTATAGCGTACAAGTATCTTTCAAAAACAACAGTATCACAAAAAAATTAACCATCATTAAATAAACCAATGATTGTAGTTACAGGTGCCGCAGGCTTTATTGGAAGTTGTTTAATTAGTAAATTAAACAACGAAGGGCTTGATCATTTAATATTAGTAGATGATTTTTCGCAAGAGCAAAAAATTGAAAATTATCACAAAAAGAATTTCGTTCAAAAAATAGATCGTTCTGAATTTCTAAAATGGTTTGAAGAACATGCCTCTGAAGTCACCTTTGTGTTTCATATTGGAGCTCGCACAGACACTACAGAATTTAATGTAGAATTATTTAATGAACTAAATTTAAATTACACAAAATCTATTTGGAACACCTGCACCAAACATTTTATTCCCCTGGTTTACGCGTCATCTGCCGCTACTTATGGTTTAGGTGAATTTGGCTATGATGACGATGAAACAAAAATCAATGCATTAAAGCCATTAAATCCATACGGAGATAGCAAAAATGATTTTGACAAATGGGCTATCACTCAAAAATCTTGTCCGCCAAAATGGGCTGGCTTTAAGTTTTTTAATGTGTACGGGCCTAACGAATTTCACAAAGGACGTATGGCATCAGTGATATTTCATTCCTTTAATCAAATTAATGAAAAGGGACAAGTAAAATTATTTCGTTCTCACAACCCCAATTATACAGATGGCGGACAATTACGCGATTTTGTGTATGTAAAAGATTTAATAGATGTGTTATTTTTTGCTTACGAAATGCCATTAAAAAATGGCATTTACAATTTAGGAAGTGGTAAAGCTCGTCCGTTTTTAGATTTAGCAAAAGCAACCTTTAAAGCTTTAGGTAAAGAACCAAATATTGAGTTTATTGATACGCCAATTGACATTAGAGATAAATACCAATACTTTACAGAAGCTAACATGAACAAGCTTATTGAACAAGGCTACAAAAAACCATTTACGAGTTTAGAAGATGGCGTGCACGATTATGTAACTAATTATTTAATAGGACATCGTTATTTTTAATTCTCGCATCGAACGTACAACGTCATTTAGTTAAGGCGATGGTTGTATTAACATGTCGCTCCTATGGAGCTAGTATTATTTGTGGTTTAGTTTTATTATAAACATAATGCTCCTAACGGAGCAAAATTATAGCCTCAAAGAGGCTATATGTGTATAATAAAATCTGCGTCAAGTAAATTAAAGCTCCGTAGGAGCGACCTGTTTCCTTAATTAAGCAATAGTTGTTAAGCGTGGTAAAACACACTAACAATTTCTCAAGTACTCACTAACTGACTGTTACTTCTGTAAAACAATTTTACCTGCAATATTTACAGCATTTGGTTGTTTGATGTTGTAATAATACAAGCCACTTGGTAAATCACTTACATTTAATGTAGCTGAATGATTGCTATTCAATTGCAATGGAAATTCTAAAACAAATTTCCCTAAAACATCTGTGAATATCACTTTTACATCTTTACTCAACTCTTGTTCAAATTTAAAAGTAATTGAGTTAGCAGCTGGGTTTGGGAACAATTTCAGCCCCAGCCCTTCTCCGGCTTCGACAAGCTCAGCCTCCAGTATGCTAGTTGGATAACCACAATTTACTGCGCTCTCACAAAAAGTACTATCAGTTTTTAGCAACCAAATATCCTGATTGCCTGTTCCGCCATTGGCAAACAAAGGACTTATAAATCCCGAAAACACATACCCCTTATCTGGTGCCTGAACTACATCTCTAAAATAATTTTGACTGCCTGGTTGTATGGCGTATTCTTTACTAAACAAACTATCGCCGTTTTGATTAAATTCATACATTAAGCCATTTACCTTGCCACCTAATGTTGGATAATAATTTTGACCTACTGCTACTAAGTTTCCTTTATCATTCATTATCATAGAGTATGGCTCAGCTCTATCATTAAACGAACCATATTCTTTATCAAATATGAGGTTGCCTGCTGAATCTAATTTTATTAATTCCATGCGGGTGTTGCCGCCATAACCTTTGCCTGCAATGGCAACAATATCTGTATTGGGTAACTCAACTAATGCAGTGGCTGCCAAGCCTTGATTGCTTGGAAAATGTTGTTGCCACATCACCGCACCGCTGGTATCTACTTTTAAAATATAAGCTCCGTTAAAAGTTCCATTATGAACTCGTTTATTACCCGAAATTAATAACTTACCATCACTACTCATTCTAATCCCCCAACCGATTTCATCCCAACCTACAAGACCTATCTTCTTTTTCCAAATTTCATTTCCTAAAGTATCAACTTTGATTAACAAAATATCAGTATTCTTGTAAAGGGAATCAACCCAACCCACCATGTAAATATATTTAGTTGGATCTTTAATAAGACCCATTACTTGATTTGTTTTATTTAAAAAACCATATTCCTTATAATCCAAACTATCAAGGTTGTCATCAAATCTCCACAAAAAAACTAAGCTCGTGTCTGGTTTGTAAAAATTTCCTCCGCTTATAATAAAATTATGAGGAGAATTTATTAAACACTTATTATTATTTGGAATCAACAAATTCGATCCAAAATTGTATGTTTTATTTTTTATTCTTACGCCATTTGAATTTACGATACCCAAATTCAGTGAATAAAAACTAAAACTATTTACTGCACATCCATACATCAAATAATCTTGACCAAGCAAATTAATTCCTGTGTTTAAATCTCCATTATTAAAATTATCGTAACGATTATTAAAATATATCTGTGAAGTGCTTACATTGTAAAGCAAGCATAACATCAATATATATAACTTAACTAAACGCATTACTTAATAATTACCAACTTGTTTTGTACTACTTTATCACCTGACATTGCTTTGTAAAAATAAATTCGACAACTAAAAGCATCTAACGAAATTTTTTGTGGCGCTTGGTTTTCTTTGATGTTAAATGAGAACATAGCTTATTAATTTACATTAAAAGTACGCATTAAATTTTTTGGAACTAATGTTTTAAAAACAAAAAAGCCCAATTCGCTAACTAGCGAATCGGGCTTTTTAATGTTCAGATCAAACTATTTTTGCAAAATAATTTTCTCAGTTTTAATCCCATTTGCTCCTTGTATCGTTACAAAATAAACACCTGCGCCTTTTCCAGTTAAATCAATCACTTGTGTTTTATTAGATTCTAATTTTTCGGAAACAATTAACTGCCCTAAACTATTAGTTACTTTATAAGTAAAACTTTCTTCAATTTGTGATCCAATAAATAAATTAAACACGCCATTGGTTGGATTAGGATAAATAGCAGTAATATTATCGAAAGAGTTTTGATTAATTCCTGTTACTACATTTGTGCAAATAGATAATCCCCAACCTGCTAAAGCACCGCCGTCTACATTAGCATCATCAACAACCGTTAATGTCCAAACACCAGCCGCTAGCTGCCCGTTAAAAGCGCTTAATACAGCTTGCGGTTGATAAGTGCCTCCAGTAGTTGGCGGACAAGGAATAGCGCCAGCTGGAGCAGCATCATCTAAACTTAAATTAAAATCATTTTGACTTGTGCAAATTCCGGAAAATAAAACAACACTAGTTCCAGAAGGGCTTTGTAATGTAAATGCTAAATCGCTCATATACGTATGTGTGCCATTTAAACCTACCACATTTATATCTGTAATTGTTCCAGTTGTACTAACCGTTAAAGTTGATGTAACAGTTGGTGTGCCCGTTGCTGAAATAGTTACCGGTACATTAACGCTAGTTAACATATTACAAGAATTAGTAGTAAACGAAAATGGTGTTGAGTAAGATGATGATCCACAAGCATTAGTTGTCATGACTCTCCAATAATAAGTAGTTGACGACAATAAAGCAGATGAACTGTATGAGTTAGTTGTTAACCCAGTGGCATTATCTACAATTGTTGTAAATCCTGCATCGGTAGCAATTTGAATTTGATACGTAATTCCTGGTCCAGATACCGCAGCCCAAGTTAAATTAGCAGATGTGGTAACGCCTGTTGCTAAATCAGCTGGTGAAGATAAGTTAGTTTGATTTGGAGAAGGAGATAATACATTTAATGTTAACGTATTTGTCTTTGTAACCGTACTTGCTGTTCCGATAGCAGATACTGCGTAAGAACCAACCATTCCGGAAGTTAATCCAGTAATTGTCATCGTTACTACGGTGCTATTTGTTGTTGCTGAAGCAGGATTGAACACAGCGGTTGCGCCAGCAGGTAAGCCCGAAGCTGAAAAAGTAGTAGTTTCATTAAACCCTAAAAACGTATTATAAGTGAATGTGTATACTGCATCATTAGGTGGGCAAACACTTACTGATGGAGAATTATAATTCATCACAAATTCCGATGCTTGTATATTAATGTTTGTGTTATTGATATCATAAAAAATATTACCAGCTCCTCTTACCATAACACGTGCTTGCGTTGTTGTAACTACAGGCACTGTAATAATTGCAGAACCATTATTAGGAACGTTAGTTGCCAACGTAATTGGATACGTGTAACCGCCATCAGTGGATAAATAAATATTAACATTAGCTGCACTAACTGGCGCAGCTGTTGTATTGGCTACATTCCAAGTAATGGTTTCGTTAGCGCCCGAATTCCATGTAGTTGCTGTGCCTTGAGAGGTTACAACAAATGGCCCAGATGCGCCATCTACTGTTACCAACATTAAATCAGAAGCAGTTTGTCCGCCTGTAACATCATTATCTCTTACAATAAAAGAGAAATTCATGGTACGTGCAACAGAAGGAGTAACTTCCCAAGTTGATGCTAGTGTATTATTTAAAACTGTCGTAATTGCTGGCATCCATCTGTTAGGTGAAACAGTTGGCGGAATAGAACGGTATAACGGTCCTACTGCATAGGTTGACAATGGCGCCGCATTTCCGGGAGATTGAGCCGGGTCATTTTGACTCCAATTATACGTTAATGAAGCTGTACCATCTGGATCAGTAGCGGTTCCCTCTAAAATATAAGCTGTACTTTTTGGAATTGTATAATTGTTTCCAGCATTGGCAGTTGGTGGGTTATTTGTTAGGTTTGTTATTTGAGCACAAGTACTGCTGTTTCCTGTTTTTATGTTAGTACTAATATCTCTAACGTTTACATAATTAAAATCATCATCGCTGTTTGATTGAATATTTGTTCCGCAAATACCTGCGTAACCCATGATAGAACTTCCGCTTGCTGGCTCTACTTCTGTTGCACCATTTCCACTTCTGCTACAAGTATTCATTACGTGATAACCGCCATATTGATGACCCATTTCATGGGCTACATAATCAATATCAAAAGGATCGCCTGTTGGGTTTGTGCTTCCTGTATAACCACGTCCTTTATGTGTGCCAGTTTGGCTAGTGCTTAAGCACACGCAAGCAAGACAACCTGCGTTACCGCCACCTGTCGTATTAAAGTTATGTCCAATATCATAATTTGATACGCCAATAGCAGCATCAATAGTTTGTGCTGTCTTCGTATTCCATTCATTACTCCAAGGGTCAGCTGTTGTGCTGCCTAAATAAATAATTAAATCATTGTTTGGAACAAATTCCATAGTGATGGATAAATCTCTTTCATAAACACCATTAACACGATTAATAGTAATAACCATTTGTGCTTGAATATTAGCTTTTTGTTGTGCTAACGTTCCCGTGCCAGCAAAAATATTTCCATACTCAGCATTGCAAGATTGTGCTAATCTGTATGTTCTTAATTTTTGATCATCAATATTTAATACTTTTGCCACCTCATTAGTTAAAGATGGTAATGCAACATCTTCGTTAGTTAAACATTCAAAATTTTGTGTGTTTGCTCCTAACGATTTTTTATCATACACCATATATACATTTGAAGTAGTTGTGTATGGATCAATATAATTAGCACTATGTAAACCAGATAAAACCATGGTATGTAAGCCAAATGGCGTAATACTAAAACGCATGGTAGATGTTGGATCATCAATACCTTGAGCTGCATAAGTTTTAATCATAAGATATTTTGCCGATAAATCGGGATGCATAATGGGTGATTCCATGACGCGAAATTGTTCCATTTTACCGTCAGCTGTTGGAAAGCTAATAATTAAAGGAGACTTGCCTGTAAACTGACCTCTAATTGGCGCCCCAACTAACTGACTTTTTAAAAAATTTATATTTAATTGATAGTAGTCTGCTTTATCAGGAATTGAGTTTCTTCTGACTTTAGTATCATTGATATACTTATCAGCAGTAGTTTTTACCCACAATTCATTTTGAGCCGAAAGGCACAATGAAACAGTTGTAGCAAAAAAAGCAAAAACAATTTTTTGTAAATTTAAATTCATAGCATTTTCATTTAGTTAAGAAACAATGTTTAGTTAACTACAAGATAGTACAAAAAAAGTAAAAAATAAATATTTTTTTAGGGTATTATAGGAAGCTTACCAAGATATTTACTTTGTTCCAGTATGCCCAAAACCACCGGCACCTCTCTCGGTTTCATCCAAAGATGAGGTTTGTTCCCAACTAATTTGTTCGTGTTTGGCAATTACCATTTGTGCCACGCGTTCACCATCATTAATGATAAAAGTTGTATTAGAAAGGTTAACCAATAATACTTTTACTTCGCCACGATAATCAGCGTCGATAGTGCCTGGTGAATTTAACACCGTGACTCCATTTTTAAACGCTAATCCGCTTCTTGGACGAATTTGTGCTTCGTAACCTTTGTGTAATTCAATAAATAATCCTGTTGGCACTAAGATTCTTTCCAATGGTTTTAATTCAATTGGAGAATCTATATTTGCTCTCAAATCCAAGCCGGCAGATAATTCTGTAGCGTATTGAGGTAATTCGTGTTTTGATTGATTAACAACTCTGATTTTCATGATTTTATATTTTGGTTTTTAACCACATAGAAACATAGGTTGTATTATTGAAAGAGTTTAAAAATAGTGCTTTGCGTTACACATAGATCTATGCTTAAAACGTAGCTGCTATCGTTTACTTAATCTATTTTCTATCTACCTATGTGGTTAATATTACGATTCTATTTGTTTTAATTTTTTTAAATTATCAAATTCTAATTTATAAAATATAAATGCAAATATAGCTAACAAGATATTATTCAATATTAACTTAATGATGGTGTTTTCCATGCCGCTGTAAAGTGTAGATAGAAAATAAAAACTTAGTGCTAAAAATGTGAACACAAATATACTTCGTAAGTTATATTTTACAGGATAATATTTTTGTCCAAATACATAGGAAGTAACCATCATAAACCCGTATGATGCCAATGTAGCCCAAGCGCAAGCCATGTATCCAAATTTAGGAATGCCGTAAAAATTAACAACTAAAGTAATTCCTGCTCCCATAACTGTTATCATGGCTCCAAATTTTGTTTGACCAGTTAGTTTAAACCAAATAGATAAATTCCAATAAACACCCACACATAAATTAGCTAAAAGTAAAATAGGTACAACGCCTAGGCCATCTCTAAATTTTTCGCTGACAGCGTATTTTAACCATGGCAAATTCATCATGGTTCCTAAAAATAAAAACAAACAAAACAACACATAGTACTTCATTACCATGGCGTTTAATTTTTTTGAATCCTCGTGTTTAGCATGACTAAAAAAGAAAGGTTCCGCTGCATATTTAAAAGCCGTTGTAAAAATGGTCATAAACATGGCAATTCGGTAACAAGCACCATAAATTCCTAACTGTGTAGGCGCCACGTCTTCTGGTAATAAATATTTTAGAATAACCCGGTCGAACGTTTCGTTAATCATTCCCGCGAAACCTAGTATTAATAAAGGCCAAGCGTAGCTCAACATGCGTTTCCATAAGTCTTTATCAAACACATATTGTATGGCTATAAATTCTTTTGCCAAAAACAATAAGCTCACTAAATTGGCTAAAAGCCCCGCTAAAAACATATAGCCAACACCAACTTCAGGGTTATAAAATTTTGCAAAAACTGATTCTGGATTATTAACATAGGCAGGCTTACAGATATTGAAATAAAAAATACAGATTAATATAAACACAAATACATTTAATAGTTTTAGCAGTCCAAATTTTTTGGCTTGATTATTTAAACGCATTCGTGCAAAAGGAATCGCCATCATAGCATCAGTAGCTACAATTAATACACACCAAATGATATAATTAATATGTTTTGGCTCTTTTATAACATCAGCAATAGAGCCCGAAAACAAAACAAACAATAACGATAAGCCTATGCTACTTCCAAAAATTGATATTAATGCTGTTGAGTATACTCGTGCTTTATCTTCAATTTTATTGGAAAAATGAAAAAATGCCGTTTCCATACCATACGTAAATAAAATATTTACGAAGCTGATATAAGAGTAAAACTCTATGTTAGCTGATAATTCGGATGGTTGTTCAAAAATATACGTTAAAACAAAAGAATACAAAAAAGTGATCACACGAGGAAGTACACTTCCCAAGCCATAAACGGCTGTTTGCGATGCTAGTTTTTTGAGAGGGTTTGACAAAGTTCTAATTTAATACACAAAAATAGCGTATTTACAATTATATGTTTTGAGTGAAGCATTAAGATATTAACGACTAACATTGTTTATAAAACAAAAGGGGCTGTCAAAGAAATTTGACAGCCCCTTTTATAATTTAGTTTCTAATTATCTAAAAACAGTTACATAACCTTGTTTTTTTATAGGATCTCCAGTTGAACCTGAGGCTTTAATAATATAAAAGTAAGTTCCATCGTCAGTGGCGCTGCCGTTTACTTTTCCATCCCAAGAGTTATTAATGTCGGATGAACTAAACACTAATTTACCCCATCTGTTAAAGATAGAACACTCGAATGAAGTAATGTTGATTCCAGAGATCACAAATAAATCATTAGCCTTATCGCCATTTGGTGTAAATACATTTGGAACAAGCATTTCGGGAATTAAATCAATCACAACAATTGATAACGTGTCGCGAGCAGTACAACCCGAAGAACTTGTAGAAGTAAAAATAACTTGGTAAGTACCTCCAGTTTGATACGATTGAGAAGATGGATTTTGAACCGAAGAAGTGCCTCCATTTCCAAAATTCCAATTAAAAGTAGTGCCTCCACTTCCTAAATCATCAAAATTAACTATTAATGGTGCATTTCCAACTAATGAATCAGCAACAATATTAACCGTAGGTGGAGGATTGGTAGCAATTGTAAATACTCCTGTAGCAGATGGAATAGAACATCCATCAGATACTGTTACCACATAATTAGTGCTCGTTGGTACTGATCCATAAACCATCACTGTTGGCGTTGTTGCACCAGTATTCCATGAATAAGTATATGGCCCACCATTACCTGAGCTAGAGATAATTGGAACTAATATAAGTGAATCGCCAACACACATAGCCATTGCAGTAGCGCTTACAGAAAGGGATGGTGTAAGGGTAACTAAAACTGTTTGTGATTGCGAACAGCCATTAGCATCATTCACAGTACACGTATATTGTGTACTAGCAGTTGGAGTAACAACAGTTGAACCAGTATTTATATTACCTGGATTCCAAGTATAAGTATAACCTGGAGTTCCTCCACCAGCTGAAGTATTTATCGTTGCTGTATTCCCAAAACAAATAGTAGAACTTGAACTAGTAGTAAGGGTTAACACTGAAGGCTCAGAAACAATAACTACACTAGATGTTGAGCAACCTGCATTGTCTAGTACTTGAACTGAATAAGTTCCTGCTCCAACTCCCGTTACTGTTTGAGTAGTTTGAGTAATAGTTGGCGACCATGTAAAACTAAACGGAGCAGATCCTCCTGTTAAATTAACAGATACGGTTCCTGTTAACTGTCCATTACATAAAGGCTGAGCAACATTAAATGAAGATACAGAGGGCGCAGTTGTTGTAACCACCGTAAATACAGCAACAGCTGAAGGAATAGTACAGCCATCAGAAATAGTTACGGAATAGTTATCAGAACTTGGCGTTGAATTAGCAGGTACAGAAATAGTAGGGGTTGTTGCTCCATTTGACCATGTATATGTATAAGGCCCACCATTACCAGCACTTGTAACAGTTGGAGTTAAAGTAACAGATCCACTAGATGCGCATATAGATTGTGAAGTAGCAGATGCAGTAATCGGTAATCCAACAGTAATATCTACTGTTTGAGTTGTAGAACATCCATTAGCATCATTTACTGAGCAAGTATATTGTGTGCTAGAAGATGGAGAAACCACCAATGGAGATGAACCATTTAAATTTCCAGGATTCCACGTATACATATAGGCTGCTGTTCCTCCTGAAGCAGAAGCAGTTAAAGTTGTTGAATTTCCAGAACAAATAGTAGAACTTGAAGATGTGATTAAACTTAATACTGTTGGCTCTGTAACCGTTACAATACTTGATGTTGAACAACCGTTGTTATCTGATACAAATACCGAATAAGTACCTGCTGCTACTCCTGTTACTGTTTGTGTAGTTTGTGTAATTGTTGGCGACCAAGTAAAAGTAAATGGCGCATTTCCACTCGTTAGATTTGCAACAACAACACCATTGGATTGTCCATTACATAACGGAGAAGTAACACTAAAAGAAGTAACAGTTGGCGGAGGATTATTAGTAATTTGAACCGTTTTGGTAATCACACAGCCTCCGTTTGAAAGGGTAACTGTGTATGTAGAGTTAAACGGAATATTAGTTTCTACATTACTTGTTCCTCCAGAAGGAGCCCAAGAATAAGTTAAACCAACTGTTGATGATGTAACCGAAATAGTAGCCGTGCCAAATCCGCTAGGCCCAGCACAACCGCCACCAGAAGTTGATAATGAAGAGGTAATGCCAGGTGTTATAGTTATAGTTTGACTCTGTACATCCATGCAAGCGCCATTCACAGATTGATGGGTAACAACAAAAGTTCCTGCATTATCAAATACTGGAGAGAAGTTAGGGCCAACGCCAGATGAAGGCGTTACACTTGTTGTTGGACTAACCGTCCATAAATCATTTAAAGCAGGAAAAACTGCCGTAAAATTTGCTGTAGAACCAGCACATAGTGTTGGCGGTCCAGCAAACAATGCATTTGTATTTGCTACATAAACTGTAATGGTTTTATTAAATGGGCAAGTGGCGCAATTTACTTTATTTATTGGACTACAAGTATCCCACCCAACTGTATATGTTGTTGTAGAAGTAGGATTAACCATAACTGTTAAGGTATTGACGGCAATTACTCCAGAAGGATCCCACCAAACTATAGAATCGCAAGTGGAACAACCTGGTATTGGAGTTAGTTTTTCTTTGCATCCCATTGGTGGATTTATAGTTAAGAGCACTCCACCTCCGCAAGAAGGATTTGACGGAGATGTACTAGGATTTGAAGCAATGAAGCCTGGAGTACAAGTAGTAACTGAGCCTGGAACTGTGAATGAATTAACTGCTCCAAAAGGACCAATTCCATTTGATGCTGTTACAATTTCGCGAGTAGCAAAATAATATACTTTACCCGGACATAAATCAGCAAAAGGAATGAATACATCATTATATGGCTCTAAAACACATTGATCGGGCCAAGAACTTGCCAAATTGTAGTTTGGGACATTTAGTATTGAGTTAAACCAGGGAAAAGAGTTAAAACTAGTTCCTGGGCCTGTCCAGTTTTGTAAATACGTATTTAAACAAGCGTCTGGCGAAATATTAGCAAAAAGAGATGGATCACAAGTTAATTTTGTTTGCATCCAATAAGGCCCGCTACCGCAAGTTGCCGCGTCAGAAAATCCTGAAATAGTAACTCCTGTAGCACCTATAGTATAGGTAGGATTAACAATAGGTAAACCATGGCTAGCTTTTAATAACTGAGAAAAAGAAATTAGAAAACTAAAAATGTAAATAATTCGTGTAATATTTTTCATTGTATTTTTGATTGAATTTCAAATTTATACCAAAAAATTACAAAAACAAGTTGATTTAATAAATAAAACGACTAGTTCACTCACCAGAAATTTTTATGACTTCATTTTTTGAATAAGCTTGGTAGTAGAAAATCCATCTACTAATTGTATCGTTATCACTTTACCGCCTTTAGCCGTAACAATATCATATCCCACAATATCTTCTGCTTTATAATCGCTTCCCTTTACCAACACATCTGGCTGAATAAAATCAATTAATGCCAGTGGCGTATCTTCGTCAAATAAAATAATAGCATCTACGCATTCTAACGCTGCTAAAATAGTTGCCCTGGTTTCTTGAGAATTGATAGGTCTTTCGGGGGATTTACCTAAACGTTTTACGGATGCATCTGTATTTAAACCTAAAACTAATTTATCGCCCAAATCACGGGCGTGACATAAATACTCTACATGTCCACGATGTAAAATATCAAAACAACCATTAGTAAAAACTACTTTTTTGTTTTCAGAACTCCATTTATTTAAAAGCGTTTTTAACGCCTCTTTTGAATGAAATTTTTCAGAAAGCTTTTTATGAAACGACATCGCTTTTATTTTTATTAATAATAGGCAACACTATAAGACTTATAATTCCTAAAACAACTATTAAAATAAATTGGGAACTCCATGCCATCCAAGGAAAAGCTACTGCTGATATTTTTTCGATATGATAAGTGGCGGTTAATAAAGCCGTAATAATAGCAGGATAAGCACCTAATCCTCCTGGAGAAAAAACCACTCCAAAAGTTCCAAACAATAATAATACTAAACATTCTGAATGGCCGAGCCCTGAAGTGCCTGAAAACGCAAAAAAGCAAGCATACAAACTATAAAAGTAAGAAGCCCAAATAGCAATGCTTAAAACAATAAATTGAAATTTTTTATCAATGTCTTTTACCGAACTCAAGCCCTTTCCAAAGCCACTTATAATAGAACCAAATTTGCCCGTTAAAGCTTTAGCCATTTTTTTTCGTACCAGCATAAATCCAATTAAAACGATTAACAATATTGAAATTAGAATAATCATTTTAGTAGGGTGTTCTGAAATGCCTGTAACTTTACTCATCATAGGATTAACAATATATTCGGCTGCTAAATCTTTAAGTTGAGAAAACTGCACGAACAAGGTTAATACAAAAATTGCTACCAGTAAAAGCATATCAACTATTCGCTCAGTAATTACAGTTCCTAAGGCTACTTCAAAGGGAACGTCATCATACTTAGCAACTAATGTACAACGTGTTAATTCTCCCATTCGAGGTAAACCATAATTAGCAAAATAGCCTACCAAAACTGCTCCAACAGCATTAATTGGTTTTACAGAATAACCAAGAGGCTTTAATAAATAATTCCAACGAAAAGCCCGTAAAAAATGGCTAAAAAAAGCAATTACTAAAGAAATACCTACCCAAAAATAATTGGCAGTGGCAAAGGAATCTGCAATTTTATCTCGTTCTCCCCAAACCGACTTAATAGAAAGCCAAGCTAACAAAATACCTACACCAAGCAACACAATAAATTGAATGATAGACTTGGTGCTTTTGTTCATAATATATTATTTTAAACGATTTGTTTTAGTGTCGGGGAAAACAACCCAAGGTTTAAATGTTTTAGCGGTTTCAAACTCCATATTGGCATAAGAAATAATAATCACTACATCACCCAAACTTACTAATTTTGCTGCTGGCCCATTTAAACAAATAACACCACTTCTTCGTTCTCCTTTTATAACGTATGTAATAAAACGTTCACCATTATTTTTATTTAAAATATGAACCTGTTCGTTTTCAATAAAATTAGCAGCATCCATTAAATCTTCGTCAATGGTTACGCTTCCTATATAATCTAATTCAGCTTGTGTTACAGTTACACAATGCAATTTAGATTTCATCACTTGAATTTGCATCATAGCGCAAATGTAAGGATTAAACCATAAACCACATAAATAAAATTTGCCATCCCAAGCGTTAAAACAAGCTAAATAAATCCACCAATCAGTAACCTAAACCGCTTATATACTCTCTGCTTTTCTTTTTTTGCAAATCAGCAAATTAATTGCATTTTTACTATTCAAATTACTATTCATGAACTATAAACATTTACTTTTTTCAGCCGTTGTATTCGGCTTTATTGCAGCTTGCTCATCATCAAAAAAAACAACTAAAACAAATGATTCTATTACAATGGCAGAACCTGCCATTGATTTAGATACTATTAGAGTTTTAGCGGAAGAACCACCTAAAAAGAAAATATATCAAGCTACAGAAACAAAAAGTAATGATATTATTCACACAAAATTATGGGTAAGCTTTGATTGGCAAAAATCTCAGTTAATTGGTAAAGCTGAACTTTTAATAAAACCATATTTCTATCCAACTAGCATGCTTTATCTTAATGCTCGTGGCATGGAAATAAAATCCGTTACTGTTGCTCGTAAAGTAGTTGCTCAGGGAACTGTATTAGAAAAAGGAAAAAAGAAATCGGTTGATATTGAAAATTTTTTGGCTCAAGAAAGTTCTTATACCTACGAGCACGACTCTTTAAAAATTAATTTAAAAACTGTTTATACAAAAGATGATAAATACACTGTAACAATTGAATATATTTCTAAACCAAATGAATTAAAAGCAGGTGGAAGCTCTGCTATTAGTGATGATAAAGGCTTATACTTTATTAATCCAACTGGTAAAGACCCTGATAAAATGCCGCAAATATGGACTCAAGGAGAAACGCAATCTAACTCTGCATGGTTCCCCACGAATGATAATCCAACCGAAAAAATGACAGATGAAATCTATATGACAGTAGATGATAAATACACAACCTTATCTAATGGGTTATTAACTGATTCTAAAAAAAATGCAGATGGTACTCGTACCGATCATTGGGTAATGGATTTACCGCACGCTCCTTATTTAGTAATGATGGGTGTTGGTGAATTTAAAAAAATAATTGATGAGCCTTGGAATGGTAAAGAGATTTCGTATTATGTAGAAAAGGAATATGAACCGCACGCTAAAGCCATTTTTGGTAAAACTAAAAAAATGGTAGAGTTTTATTCTACGCGTCTTGGAGTTCCATATCCTTGGCAAAAATATGCGCAAATTGTAGCGAGAGATTATGTAAGTGGCGCTATGGAAAACACATCGGCAACCTTGCATGGAGATTTTGTGTGTTACCAAACAACTCGCGAAATTATTGATGGCGCTAAGGGAGAAAGCACGATTGCGCACGAATTATTTCATCAATGGTTTGGAGATTTAGCAAGCTGTGAAAGCTGGAGTAATTTAACGTTGAACGAATCATTTGCTACTTATGGAGAATATTTATGGGAAGAATTTGAATATGGAAGAGATGCTGCAGACGATCACAGTGCCGGTTCTCGCTTTGGATATTTTGCTCAATCAGCACAAAAACAAGTTGACCTAGTACGTTTTGATTATGACGAACGTGAAGATATGTTTGATGCTTTTAGTTATAATAAAGGCGGACAAATTTTACACATGTTACGCAAATATGTTGGCGACGATGCGTTTTTTGCCTCACTAAAATTGTATTTAGAAAAAAATAAATTTAAAACAGCAGAAGCACATGATTTACGTTTAGCTTTTGAAGAAACAACAGGCGAAGATTTAAATTGGTTTTTCAATGAATGGTATTACGCTAAAGGCCACCCTGAACTTGATATTAAAAAAACGTATGACGCAACGACTAAAAAATTAAAAATTGATATCACTCAGCAACAAGATTTTAAAGTATCGCCATTATACAAATTACCAATTTATATTGATATATATGCTGGAGGCAAAAAAGAACGTAAACGTATTTGGATTGAAAATGTAAAAAACTCGTACACATTTGATATAGCCGTTACGCCAGATTTAGTAAACATTGATGCTGAAAGACAATTATTAGCAAAAATAAATTATGATAAAACGAAAGCAGAATATATTTTTCAATATAAAAACGCTGGATTATGGGGTGATAGAGATGAAGCATTAGAATATTTTGAGAAAAATATAGGCGATAAAGAAATTTACGAATTAGTAAAAACTATTGCGGTAAATGATTCTTGGAGAAAATTTAGAGCAGATGCTATTGGCATATTAACAGACAAAGCAAAAGATAATGAAGCGGAACTTAAACCACTATTTATTTCGATTTCTGAAAAAGATGCCAATACAAAAGTTCGTGCTAGCGCTATTAAAGCTTTAGCGGCTAACTATAAAGGCGAAGATTTAAATGCGCTATACGAAAAAGCATTAGGCGAACAATCTTATGCTATTGTTTCAGAAGGGTTTGATGCTATAGCAAAAATTAATCCTGAATTAGCCATGAAAAAAGCCGTGGCTTTAGAAAGCGAGCCATCAAAAGAAATTATTTATTCTGTTGCTGATTTGTATTCTAAAAACGGAACAGATGAAAATCATGCCTATTTTAAAAAAGTTAAAAAATACTTTAATGGCTTTGAACTATTAGCTTACGGCAATATTTATGGTAAATTTTTAAAACGTTGCACAAAGCCAGAAACTGCTATTGATGGCGCCAAAGAATTAGCCAAAGTTGGCGCTAGTGACAGTAAATATGTGAAGTTTGCAGCGCAAAAAGTAATGAAAGATAATTTATTAAATGTTTGGCAAGATAAAGAGGATAAGTTAAAAGCAAAGATTAATGCGTCAACAACATCAGCAGATGACAAAGCAAAATTTAATGAAGAATTAAAAATTGTATCTGATACAAAAAAACAGATAGTAGATTTATATAATTCGATTAAGAAATAATTTTATTCTAACAACATAGGCACATAGAAAACATAGGTATTATTACATGGAGGCCATTTCTAAGAAATATTTAGATATAATGACATACGAAATTATTGGTGCAGCTATTGAAGTTCATAAAGAACTTGGGCCTGGATTATTAGAATCTGTGTATCACAAATGTTTAAAAAGGGAACTGGAGTATAGACAGATTTCTTTTGATACTGAATTATGCGTACCTATTCAGTATAAGGATGAAGATATTGATGCTGACTTAAGATGTGACTTTTTTATTGACGATTGCATAGTCGTTGAAATAAAATCCGTTGAAACTTTTAAACCTATTTTTGAAGCTCAACTATTAACTTATATGAAACTATTAAAAGCTCCAAAAGGAATACTGATAAATTTTAATGTGCAAAATATATTTAAAGAAGGTCAAAAAACATACGTAAACGAATATTTCAGAAACTTAACAGAAGAATAATAACCCTAACCCTATGTCCTCTATGTGACTATGTGGTTCAAAATTAAACAGAATGAAATCTATATTTTTAATTTCCAGCGTTTTTGCATTTAGCATTTCCATCGCTCAAAACAAACTACTAACCATACAAGATGCCGTATTAAAAGGCCGTACTAGTCTTGCGCCAAAGCGACTAGCTGCGCTAAATTTTATTAATGGTTCCACTAAATTTTCATACGTAGACAATAACGTTATTAAAGTTGGAGATAACGTTACAGGAAAAACAACAGATGTATTATCTCTAAAAGATTTAAACGCACAGTTAAAATCTTCTAGTAAAGATACTTTAGCCATGCTAAATGGTATATCATGGAAAAACGCTAATCAGTTCTATTTTGCAAATAAAAAAGAAGAGTTACTGTACTCATTAGATAAAAAAACAATTTCTGAAACTGATAAAAAAGTAGAACCAACTACTTTAGAAGAGTACTTAAAAGAACCAGTAACGGGAGCTTACTCTTTTTGTAAAGACAATAACTTATTTGTTGTAAAAGATGGCAAAGAAACTCAAGTAACAACTGATGGATCTTATGAAATTGTTTATAATGGAAAAAATGTTCACCAAAACGAATTTGGTATTGACGGAAAAAACTTTT
>JBKJPW010000134.1:0-25456 GCA_046594225.1 Bacteroidia bacterium | reverse complement strand
TTCTTAAACTTACCTTTTAGCGCCGCTAAAGCCGACATCATATCGTTAGGATCATAAGAGGCCACTTCTTCTTTTTTTGGTGCGGGTTTATGCGCACTTACAGAAGCTTCGCCTTTCATGGATAAAGCAATGCGCTTACGTTTCACATCACATTCAGTTACATTTACCCAAACTTGCTGTCCAACTTTTACAATGCTACTTGGGTCATCAACAAAAGTATCGCTTAATTGAGAAATGTGAACCAAGCCATCTTGATGCACACCTACATCTACAAAAGCACCAAAATTAGTCACGTTTGTAACGATGCCAGGTAAACGCATACCTTCTCTTAAATCTTCAATGCTATGCACATGTTCATCAAAACTAAATGCTTCAAATGATTTACGTGGATCACGTCCTGGCTTTTCTAACTCACTCACAATATCTTTTAAAGTAGGAATACCAATAGACTCCGTTACGTATGACATTAAATTAATTTTTTTACGAAGTTCTTTATCGTTAATTAAATCATCAATGCTAGCATTTAAATCGCTAGCCATTTTTTCTACAATATGGTAAGCCTCTGGATGCACCGCACTTTTATCTAAAGGATGAATCCCATCTCTGATACGCAAGAAACCTGAACATTGCTCAAATACTTTGTCACCCATGCGATTTACTTTTAATAAATCTTTACGCGATTTAAAAGCACCATGTTCATTTCTGTAATCTACAATGTTTTTTGCCAAGCCTTCGCCAATACCTGATACATAAGATAATAATTGCTTAGAAGCCGTGTTTAACTCCACACCTACTCCATTTACACAACTCATTACTACTGAATCTAATTTACTTTTTAAAGCTACCTGATCTACATCGTGTTGGTATTGCCCAACGCCAATAGACTTTGCATCTAACTTTACTAACTCTGCTAATGGATCAGCTAAACGACGACCAATAGAAACCGCGCCACGCACGGTTAAATCATATTCTGGAAATTCTTCACGAGCTACATCAGAAGCAGAATAAATAGATGCGCCTGCTTCACTTACCATAATTACAGGAATTGTTTTTGGTAATACTTCAATACCTCTAATAAATTGTTCCGTTTCGCGAGAAGCAGTTCCGTTACCAATAGCAATGGCTTCTAATTCATGTTTAGCGCACATCGCCATCACTACATGTTGCGAATCCATCACGCGGCGTTGCGGCTCGTGAGGATAAATAACTGTTTCTTCTAATAATTTTCCTTGCGCATCAAGCGCAACTACTTTACAACCACTTCTAAAACCTGGGTCAATTGCTAAAATAGATTTTTGTCCTAATGGCGATGCTAATAACAACTCGCGTAAATTATCAGCAAATACTTGTATCGCTTTTTCATCAGCAATTTGTTTGGTAAACAAACGCATCTCTGCTTCAATGCTTGGTTGTAACAAACGTTTATATCCGTCTTCAATAGCTAAGGCAATTTGCTCTGCGCATTCGTTACGCGTTTTAATAAATTGTTTTTTAATTTGTTCATGAGCTAACGCATCATCAATAATAACATCTAAAATTAAAATATCTTCTTTCTCACCACGGCGCATGGCTAGCATACGATGACTAGGACAAGACATCAACGACTCTTCCCACTCAAAATAATCTTCAAATTTTTGCCCTTCTTCTTCTTTACCTCTAATTACTTTTGTTTTAATAATAGCCGATTTTTTAAACAACACGCGCATACCTTCACGTACAACAGCGTCTTCACTCATTATCTCTGCAATAATATCTCTTGCGCCGACTAAAGCTTCATCAGGGTTTTCAACGCCTAATTCTTTATTCACAAATTTGATAGCTTCCGGAAATAATTCTTTGGTTTCTTGCGCTAATATTAATTGAGCTAAAGGCTCTAATCCTTTTTCGCGAGCTGCAGTAGCTTTGGTTCGTCGTCTTGGTTTGTAGGGTAAATACAAATCTTCTAATGTCGATAACATTTCAGCAGCTAAAATTTTATCAGACAACTCTGGCGTTAATTTCCCTTGTCCTTCAATTGATTTTAAAATAGCTTCACGTCGTTGTTCTAACTGACGTAAGCGCTCTATCTCATTTTTAATAGTCATTACTTGTACTTCATCCAAACTTCCGGTAACCTCTTTACGGTAACGAGAAATAAAAGGAACAGTAGCACCTTCATCTAATAATTCAACAGTAGATTTTACTTGCTTAGCATCAATTTTTAGCTCAGCTGCGATTTTAAAAAATAAAGAAGTATCGGTCATGGGAAATTATAAATTGAAAATTATAAATGTTAAATTTTTGATTACTAACAAATATAAATCTATAAAACCATTGATTCTATTGGATTTATTAACAGTTGAAAAACTAAAGTCGTGATTATCAGTGATTTTATATACAAAAATCATAGAGATAGACTTTATTATTTTGTATATTTATGTAGCTAATTTTATTAATCTATAAGACCATGGCAAAAACAATTCTTCAAAAAGTAGTTTTTAAAAATACAACTACTAAAGCAGTGTATGATTTATACATGAATCAAAAAAAACACAGCGAATTAACTGGAGCACCAGCTTCCATTACAAACAAAATTGGAGCAAGTTATAGCGTGTATGAAGATTATATAACGGGTAAAAATTTAGAGTTAGTGAAAGACAAACTAATCGTTCAAACATGGCGTGGTTCTGATTGGGACAAAACAGATGGTGACTCTATTTTAACTTTAACATTTACGCAAAAAGGCAAAGATGTTACCCTCAAAATGATTCATGCTAATGTGCCAACCAAACATATTGAAGGCATTAAAAAAGGATGGGATGATTATTATTGGGAGCCATGGAAAAACTATTTAGAAAATAAGTAATAAGCTCTAAGTTTTAAGACATAAGGAAAAAGTATTAGGCTGCATAAGGATTGACACTTAGATTGACACTTAAATGCGTACAACTTATACCTTTCTTCTTAATTCTTACCTTCAAACACTTCTACCTCTGCCAATGGGCTAAACAAATACACCGAACCTGTGCTAATTTCTTTACAACGATAACGTTTACGAAGCTTCTCCCCTTTTTCAAAAATACGTGAGCCATTATATAAAAAATGAGTACGGTAAGGTAAATGCTCTAATAAAATTAAATGGCCATTTGTTTCGTGAGTATCATATAACTTTAAAGTACGCATTAAAGTAGCATCACTGCAACTAGCCGCAGCAGGATTTAGTAGATATTTACGTAAGGCGTATAATACATCTATTGGTAAATTATCTGTACTTAAAAATGGAGTCATTAAAATTCTAAACGATTCTTTCCATTCTTGTCCATGAGGCGCAACCGAATTACGATGTTTATTAAACGTATGCAAATGTGCAATTTCATGCACCAACGTGATAAAAAATGAATATTGATTTAAATTATGATTAATGGTAATCGTATGATTTAAGCCATCACGAGGTGAAGTATAATCTCCTAATTTAGTGCTGCGCTCTTTGGTGATTTTTAATTTAAAATCAAATTCAATAATCCAAACGGCAATTTGAGGCACAGCAAATTCAGGGATATATTTTCTTAATATTTCCGAATTACGATATATTTGTTGCTCTCTGAGAGACATTTAATATTTTATATTTATGATTTAAGAAGTAATAGATATTAAAAAAATCCAAAATCGTACTTCCTAAATCATAAATCTATTAAGGTTTGTATTTCGATTTTGATAAAATTTTCTGTGCGTCTTTTTCGTTCATTAAATCTTCTAATGTTACACCGCTATTATGTTCCATGTAAGACTTTACAATTTGCTGTCCTAACCACATAGCAACTCTTGGCGGACAGTCTTTGCTAATAGCTCTTGTAAATGGTCCATCGCTAGTAAATTCAGAAACTAACTTCATATCATTATCATACAATTTATTATCTTTTGCAAAAAAGCCCCATACATTTTTTTCATATTTATCTAAGTAATTCATTTGAGCAGTTGTATAGCCCATTTTTATAGAGTCTTGAACATTTGGTAATAACCCATCGCATACATAAAATATTTTTCCATAAAAAATCATGTGATTTAATAAATTATTTACTGGGTCTGCATTATCAAATTCTGTGATTACCCATCCACGAACTGCATCTGATAACACATGTTCTTTATTCATGGTACGGGTTCTGAAATTTGGTAATTGCATCATACTATAAAAAGGATTTTTATTTCCTAAATACATATCTAAACCAATTCCTAGGGTAGAATCTACATAAACTACATTATATTGAAAACCGCTTGTAAATGTTACATACTGTTTTGGTATTTTACGTTTCGGGAAAAACACTATAAATCGTTTCACCACTTCCGTCATTTCATCCCCAATTAATTCAATATCATTATCGGAAAAGGCTTTATTTAAATCCTGATTGGCTGTTTGAATATCTTTATTTTCGATAAAGCGCAATAAGGTTTGAGAATATAAAGAATCCATTTGCCCTCCATTATTTACAATAGAAGAGATATAACGGGTATAGAATGTAGAATATTTTTTCTGAAATTCAATCGTTTTTTGTTGCGAGTTCTCAGCTGTTAAAGAGAACACATCTTTGTCGAGCCTTTTAAAAATAATAGGCTCCAACAATACCTTACCGGTATCTATATCCAGTTGATTATGTGAACAGCCTGTTAAAAAATTAACAAATAAAACCGCTACAATGACTTTAAAATAGGTTTTCATACCAAAAATTATCTTATTTTTACAGAAGTTAAATTATATAAAAAAAATACACATGAAAAAGATTTTACTTATAGTTTCTAGCAGCTTATTGTTAGCTAATTCATTTTTAGCGCAAGAAGCAGATGATGATAAAAAATTTAGATTAGGATTAAAAATTGCTGGCCAGCCTACTTGGTTTTCTTCTAATCAAAGTGGTACTTCAAAATTAAGTACAGGTTTTGGTTTTGGTTTTGGTTTAGCTATGGAATTTAGATTATCAAAAACTGCCTATTTTGTAACTGGAATTGGTGGTGATTTTGAAAGTGGAAGCATTAAATATAAGTACGAACCAAATATATTTGGCACTTCTAACACTCCTAACTATTCTGTGGGATACCTACAAGATAACTCAGGTAATATGAAAGAGCTTAAAGATGGCGTAAATGTTGCTGATTATATGGGAGAAAGCGATACATATTACGATGGCGTTACCGAAAGAAAAATTAAAACAACACATGTAACTATTCCTTTAGCATTGAAAATGATGACTAAGGAAATTGGTGGTTTTAAGTATTTTGGCGTGTTTGGAGGAGAAATTGGCATACGTGTTAAATCAAGAGCTACGGATAAATACACATACTCCTATAACAACTCTGGTTCTAGTTTAGGTGGAACCAATTCAAACATCAATATTAAAAAAGACGGTTCTTTAGTTCCAATAAGAGTGGGTATGAATATTGGATTAGGCGCTGAATATCGTTTATCAGGCTCTACTTCTGCTTTCATTAGCTTTAATTATTTCCGTTCCTTTACGAACTTAATGAAAAAAGAATCTGACTATATGGTATACGATTCTAATGTTTATACAGATGGTACCATGACTTTCTTTAGAGTAAAACAAGGATTGTTTATGAATGCCATCCGCATTAATGTTGGGATTTTATTCTAAATCTAAATTTATTTTTAATAAAAAATCCCAGCAAAATACGTTGGGATTTTTTATTTTTATAAGATTACAAATTGCCTTAAAAAAAATTATGCAGCATAGAGAAATCATCAACCATATAGTTAATTGGCTAAAAAGTTATTCCGAAACTTCAAAAACAGAAGGTTTTGTAATAGGTATTTCGGGTGGTATAGATTCTGCATTAACATCAACTTTATGTGCCTTAACTGGTAAAAAAGTTATTTGTTTAAATATGCCAATTCGTCAACACAAAACAGAATATGATAGAGGAAATGAACATATTGAATGGTTAAAAAAAACGTACTCAAATGTTAGTAGTGCCAAAGTTAATCTGACTACTATTTTTGAGGAAATGGAAAACACCTATGATAAAAATGTGCAAGATTTTTTAACAATGGCTAATACACGAGCTAGATTAAGAATGACAACTTTATATGCCTATGCGGGTCACCATAAATTATTAGTAGCTGGCACAGGCAATAAAGTCGAAGATTTTGGAATAGGATTTTATACTAAATATGGCGATGGCGGTGTTGATGTTAGTCCGATAGCAGATTTAATGAAATCGGAAGTATATGCTTTAGCAAGCAAAGTTGGAGTAACAAGTTCAATATTAAATGCTAGGCCAACTGACGGATTATTTGCAGACGGAAGAACCGATGAAGACCAAATTGGCGCTACTTATGATGAATTAGAATGGGCAATGTTGTACATTGAAAATAAAGAAAGCTACGAATTAAACGAACAACAAAATGTAGCGATGCAAATATATCAAAGCCGTCATAAAGCCAATAAACATAAAATGGATCCAATACCAGTTTGTGTTATACCCAAAGACTTAAAATAAATACAAATGGAAAAAAGGGTTTGTTTAGAATGTGGAGAATCATTTAATGGACGAGTTGACAAGAAGTTTTGCAGCGACTTGTGCAGAAACTCTCACAACAATAAATTAAATAGCGACAGTACCAATTATGTTCGTAACATTACTAATATTTTACGAAAAAACAGGAGAATTATAAATGAGTTTTTACCTGGTGAAACCGCAAAAGTATCACAACAAAAATTAATTGATAAGGGATTTAATTTTAATTACCACACTAATATTACTACTACCAAAGAAGGTAAAAACTATGTTTTTTGTTATGAGTTTGGATATTTGCCAATAGAAGGTAATTATTACTTATTAGTGAAACGCAAGGTCGATTCTTAATCTTCAATCACAATAGAAACCTTATCTACAGGTCCATTCATAGGAGGTAATAGTTTTGTAACTTTTACTTTAGTTTCAATTAATTTTGGAAAAGTATGAATAATTTTATCATAAATACGTTTGCCCACGTGTTCAATTAATTTGGAAGAAATTGCCATCTCTGTTTTACAAATTTCAAACACTGTGCAGTAATCAATAGTTAAGTTTAAATCATCTTTAACTGCTGCCTCATGGAAATCGTAAACCATATAAACATCTACAATGTACTCTCCACCAATTTTTGTTTCTTCAGGTAAGCAACCATGATAAGCATATAATCTGATTCCTTCTACGTTAATTTGATTTTTCATCTGTTATTTTTTTATTGTGATATAGTATAACCAGTTTAGTCTTTTTGTATTTAACTCAAGTCATTAATTGTTTTTAGCTATGTTGAGTTCGTCGTAATTGTGCTTGAGACAAACATGAGTATTTCATAAGCAAATAAGTTTAACTGATGTAAAATTAGTAATTTCTAGTTATAATAGATAAGTTATATATATTATGCACTCATACCATTTTAATTTTTAATTATTGTTGGCTCAACACCGCTAAGAATTGTTTGCATTGAATAAAACAAAAAATAACGATAAGGATTATGCTTAACAAATAATTTTGCAGTTATAATTTCTCCATCTGCTTTAGGATTACTTTTATTTAAAGCAATATTATTTAAAACTAACGTACTAAAAAGTTCTTTTATACCTCGTTTCGAATTACCTTTTTTAAACACTTTAATTTCAAGATCATGATACTTAAATACCATTGTTCCAATAGAAACATTTTCTTTTGCTACAAAAGAAAAAACAACATCATCTATCTGCCCATCCTTAAACATTATCTGTTTGGCAGGAATTATAACTGAATTAAAACCTGATAAAGGCATTGAAGATAAACTTCCTGAACAAGAAAAGGACTCTCCTATAGCTTTCATAGGAAAAGTATAAATTTCGGTAAATTTTGCTTTACCTAAAACATATCCTTCAAAGTTTACTTTTAAATCCTTATTGTTAGAAAAATTTAAACTATCGTTGCAAACATTAAAAACAGTTAAATTAACCTTGTCAACAAAAATTTTACTTAATAAAGAAGCTGATGGTTGCAATGCTTCAAAGTGAATGCTTCCATTTTTAAGTTCAATTGTATCTAAAGTAAATAAAAAAGGAATATTTTTAATTATACTTTGAATTGACGGTCTATTTAAAGGTTCAAGCGCCTTAGTATTATCTCTATAAACACCTAATAAACAACTCAAAATTTCGACTTTTTTAACGCAAAAAAGCTGTTGCCTTAATAATTTTTGAAAATCACAGTGATGAAAGCTAACTTTTGAAGAAACAATTGAAACTCTACTTGTTTGAAATTTCACTTTATCAGCAAATATTTTTTTAGAATAGTTTGGCAGCAATTTTAAAGAATCAATAAGAATCGAAGATTTTGAAAGAGATACGTGTATTTGGCTTCCGTATAATGTATATAAACTATCGGAAGAATAAAACTTAACGTTATTTAATAAAACATCTATATCTTCCACTCTAAATAAACTGTCTTTATGATATTCTTTAAAATTTATAGAAACATTTTTAAAAGAAATTGAATTTTTAAAAGATTCTAAAAATGGGGTGGAATCTTTTATAGTGCGAAAAACATTAATGTTACAATTAACAACATCAATATCATTTATTGATAGCGAATTTATATAATTAGAGATGTCGTTTTTTATGATTGGTTGTACTGATGTAACACTATCATTTAAATAAAACGATACTTGAGGATTAATAATTTCAATTTTATTGATTTCTAGTTTTTTAGTTCTAAGATAAGTAAAGATTGAGAAGTCAATTACTTTAAAGAAGTTGGCTCTCGCAAGGAATTGCATTGAAGATGATTTATTACTACTAATAGGTGTAATAACAATATTACTTAAAGAAATTCTTTGAGTAAATAAATTGATTGAAACCTTATCGAACGAAAGTGCATACTTAAAAGCTGTTGTCTCAGAAAACTTATCTTTTATACGAATACCAACCTTTTCATTTATGTAATAATTTAACGAAAAAGTTAATATCAAAAAAAGAAAAATTAATCCAAAAAGAAAATAACTAATAACTCTAACTACCCTTGATGTATTCATGTAAATTAATTCATAGCGTAATAAATTATTATGCTATACAAAAGTAAGTTAATAAAAGACATGATTGAACACATGTGTGAATGATACAACTAATAGCTTTAATTATATAATAAATAATGATTATGTATTTTCAAATTTGCATCTAGGTATATTAAAGTATTAATAAGATTATGATATCGATAGAGTAACAAAAAAATGAAAAAATGAAAAAACAAATTATCAAAATAGTATTTACTAGTACTATTACCTTAGCTAGTATAACTGCATTTGCACAAGAAAACAAACAAGCGGCAAATGCTCGAAAAGAATTAAGAGAAGCTAAAATTGATTCGGCGGAAGATTTCAATAGATTCAAAAAACAAGCGGAAGCAACCATTGAAGAAAATAAAAAGAAAATTAAAGAATTAAAATCAAAAAAATCTGATGCCAATAAGGATGAAAAAGAAAATTATAATAAAAAAGTAAAAGTATTAGAAGAAAAAAACAAAAATCTTAAAAATAAAATTAATGGTTCTTCAAAAACTGAAACAGAGACGTGGACATCATTTAAAAGAGAATTTAACCACGATATGGAAGAATTAGGACGCGCCATTAGAGATATTGCAAAAGATAATACCAAATAACAGTCCGTCATGGCTACTATTTTTTGTTTCAACTATTTACTAATTTCTCCTCTTAAATCAGTTTCTAATAATTGTTTTGCTTTTGCTATGGGCACTTTTTTACCAAGCACATACATTAACTTGGTGATAGCACTTTCAAAAGTTATATCAAAACCACTCACCACTCCAATTTTCTTTAACTGACTGCTAGTTTCGTACATACCTTGAATAACTTTACCTTCGGCACACTGAGTCACATTATAAATAATAATGCCATTATCAATCGCACTCTTTAAAGCTTGAATAAACCATTCTTCGGTACTTGCATTTCCAGCACCAAAAGTTTCGATGATCACCGCTTTAATGCCAGTTGTATTTAAAATTGATAAAGTGATTTTTTTACTTAATCCAGGAAACAATTTCAATACTGCAATATCATTATCTAATTGTGTATGAACTAACAGGGCTTTTTTTGATGGTTTTAGTAAAGCAGATTGATTATATTGTATATTAACGCCTGCCTCTGCTAATGCTGGGTAATTAGGCGATTTAAAGGCGTCAAAATGAGCTGAATTGTATTTATAAGTACGATTACCTCTATGTAATTTATACTCAAAATAAATACAAACTTCAGTTACAATTGGTTTGTTATTTTTTTGAGCAGATGCAATTTCAATAGCAGTAATTAAATTTTCTTTTCCATCAGTTCTGATTATACCAATTGGTAATTGAGAACCTGTTAAAACAACTGGCTTATTCAAATTTTCTAACATAAAACTCAAAGCACTAGCTGTAAACGACATGGTATCAGAACCATGTAATATTACAAAGCCATCATACTTCGAGTAATTATCTTTAATAATGTTTGCTAATTCAATCCATACCCGTGGATGCATATTTGACGAATCGATGGGATGTTTGAAAGAAATAGAAGATAATTCAATGTCAAATTTTTCTAACTCAGGAATTTGTTTGGTTAAGGCTTTAAAATTAAAGGGTTTTAATTCGCCAGTACGAACATCCTGCATCATACCAATGGTACCGCCTGTATAGATGAGTAGAATAGAAGGTTTTGAATTTGCCATAAAATAAAAAAGCCTAAGAATAAATCTTAGGCTTTAATTTCAAATTAATTAGAAAGGTAAGTCGTCGTTGTCAGAAATACTGCTATTAAATACTGGTGCTGCTGTATTTTCTTGCATACCAGCATTATTTTGTACAGGAGCTGATGATTGACCAGCTGCAACTTTCTCAATTCTCCAAGCTTCTAAAGTATTGAAGTATTTAATGCCTTGTGGGCCATTCCACTCACGACCACGTAAGTTGAATTGTACTTTAATTTCATCTCCTTGGTTAAAAGAATCTAACATCGTGCATTTATCTTGAGTTACTTGAAAACTCACAAATTGTGGGTAAGGTGTGCTTAAATCAGTTGCTAATACGAAATCTCTTTTTTGAAATTTGTCACTTACTTTTTGTGTGTCGTACTTTAATTTTAATTGTCCTGTTACTTCCATTGTGTATATATTTACGTTATTGATTACAAATTAATTATTTAAGCAAATTTACAAAAGTAAAGGGCTGTTTTTAGGAAAACTTAATCACAAAAAGCCTAATATTTTAACAATTTGGTAAATTTTACCTAAAATCTATATCTAACACCCAGTGAGCAAAAAAGAAGCCATCTAGTTAATAAATCACCTTCTATAATCTTATTCATCTCAAATCCAGGGCTTATTTCACCCAAAACGCCAAAGTGTTTTACTTTTTTAAAATTTACTTTCATACAAAATGGAACTAAAAACCGAGCGTTTAATATTGGCTTTATTTTTTGGACATAATCTTCGCTATACGCGTAAGTATTTTTATAATATTTTTCACTTTGGCTTGTTGGTTGTATCCAAGAATATTCCGTGTGTTCTATGTATATATTATTTCTTAAACTAATACCTAGTCCTACATTTAATCCGCTAGAAAACCGAAGATATTGATTGCCAGTTTCAATATTAATTCCTGCTTGAATAAATATGCTTTGAGTTTCAATTCTAAATCTTGTGGCCTTAGTTGAAACAGAATCTAAATAAATAACTTCCCCTGAATTAATAACAGTGTCAATTCGTTTAATATCTTTTTTGCCTATAATATATTGAGCGTAATCTCCTGACTCTATAAGAACTGTAATAGGTATATATATATTTAATTTACAATTTGATTGATTTTGCAAATTTATAAAACCTCTAAGTCCAATATTTCCACCTAAGGGGCCTAAATAATGAAGGCGTCTTAATGTTTTAGTTGCCTTGGATGTATCTGTATATCCTGCCTTAATTTGATTACTCAAAAAATCATCATCCTTCAATACTTTAAATACAATATTTTGATTTGATGAATAATTATAAAGAGGTATAATTGGAGCTGAACCAACAATGGCAATTTCATTTATCTTAAACTTAGTTTTAGAAGCAGCCGTATCTTGAGCGTTCAATCTATATACAACTGATAAAAAAATAAACGATAATGAAAAGAATTTCATTAATTACAAATTTTAGACTCTAATTCCAATTAAAAGCACATCATCTACTTGCTCTAAATTACCTTTCCAGTCTTCAAATTTTTGATTAAGTATGTTTTTTTGTTCATCCATTGGTAATTTGTAATTACTTACTAATAGCTCTTCTAATGGCTTATACTTAAATTTTTTGCCTTTTGGTCCGCCAAACTGATCGGCATAACCATCCGTTAAAGAATATACAATATCTCCTTTTTGCAAATCCATTTTTCGCAATGTAAACGGCCTCATATCGCTATGCTTACCAACAGGCATTTTATCAGCAGCGCATGAAATCAATTCGCCATTTCTAACAATATAAAAGCTATTATTAGCGGCAGCATATTCAAGTATATTATTTTTAAAATCAAAAGCAGCTAAAATACAGTCCATTCCATCTTTAGATTCCTCTTCACTTCCCTCAGGATTTAAAGAAGATATAATTTCTTCTCTAATATGGTCAAGCACTAAATTAGGGCTAGCAATCTTTTTTTCGATGATTGACTCATTTAAGTATGAAATATTAAGCATACTCATAAATGCGCCAGGCACACCATGTCCTGTACAATCTGCTGTACACAAATAAAATTTTTCCACATCACTATCAGGATGTTGATGAGAAATAGCGTAATAAAAATCTCCACTTACAATATCCTTAGGTTTGTAAAGGATAAAGAATTTTTTAGCATCTAATGTTGTTTCCATACCTATAAATTTATAATTTTTTTATTAATTTGTTCAAATTTCGCTCAATATATTTTTCAGAGGTTAATAATGCCCGTTGAATGCGCCTTGCATAGTATATACTATCCAATATTTCTTTTTGTTTTTCTTCAATTATGTGTTTTTGGTGAATAATCTCCAAATTTGCCTTTTGTTTTTGAACTGAACTTCTGTAAACAAAAGCTGCAAAACAAATTACTAAAAATAATACGCCACAAATAGCCAAAATAATAATCTGTTGTCTTTTACTTTCGGCCTGGGCTATTGCTTCTTTCTTTACTTGTTCTAATTTATCAGCTTTTAACTTTCTATCAAACTCATAATTCATTTCTAGTCTAGTAGTTTGTTCGGTATTCTCTTTATTTGTAATACTATCTCTATAAACAATAGCTAGTTTATAATTTTCTAAGGCTTTTTTATGATTACCAGTTACATCATATAAACTATAAAGCGCTGAGTAAGCATGCTTCAAGTTTTCTAATTCATTTTGCTCTTTACTTAATTCTAAGCCCTTAATTTCATAAAAATTAGCTTTCTTAAATTCACCTAGTTGCAAATAAGTTTCACCAATGCTTATATATGACAAAGCTTGGCCAGATTTATCTTCAATATTCATTTGAATTTCAAGAGATTTCAAGTACAGTTCCAATGCGCTGGTATATTTTTTTTGAATAAAATAAATATTACCAATGTTCCCATAAGTAGATGCAGTACTTTGTTGGTCATTAAACTCCTTCATAATTTCTAAATAGGAGAAGTACATTTTTAATGCTTGTGAATAATAAGATTTTGCTGTATAAACACCAGCAATATTGTTATAAGAACCTGCCAAACTATGTTTATCTCCAAATTCATCAAATAATTTAACAGCTAATCCATAATATTTTAGTGCAAAATTATAATTATGCATAATGTTATAAACGTTTCCTAAACTTACATAAGAATTAGCTAAGCCTTTTCTATCCTTAATTTCTTCTCTAATTTTAAGTGTCCGTAAAAAAAGCTCTAATGTCTCAGGATATTTTCCTTGTTCGTAATAAACGTTTCCTATATTCCCATAAGCAGAAGCAATTCCTTTTTTATCATCAATTTTTTGACTTATTTCTAAAAATACATTTAAGTTAGATAGTGCCTGAGGGTAATCGCCTTTGAAAGTATAATTGAGCCCCATGAGGTTGTATGATTGAGCTATTCCTTTTTGAATCGCATAATTTACAGGCCCTGATTCAGGGTAATCTAACAATATTTTTTCACCAATTACTTTCGATTTTTTCGTGTAATAAAATGAGCTATCTCTATTACTCATTAAGCAATAATATCTGGCAATTTTATTTAACAAAAAAACTTTAGTTGTATCGTTATTTAAGGTTTTTAAAACTTTTTTCAAAGAATCAACTTCGTCATTTTGTGCCAAAAAATTACTAAAAGAGAAAACCAATAGTAAGCATAAAAGATATCTAAAAATTGCTTTCATTAATTTGACTTGCTGTTCAATTTATTTAAACTTCTCTCTATATATATTTCAGAAGTAATTAGTGCTGTTTGAATTCGTTTTGCATAATAGATGGAATCCAAAATTTCTTTTTGTTTTTCTTCAATAGTGTGTTTTTGATACGTAATTTCAACATTAATTCTTTGTTTTTCTTTTAAGCTTCGAAACACATAAATAGCAAATACTAAAACCAATATTAAAATTGCTGCAACGCTCCAAATGATAATCTTTTGTTTTTTGCTTTCTGCTTGTGCAATTACCTCTTTTTTTTGTTGTTCAATTCTAGAGGCTTCTTCTTTCTTATTAAACTCATAGTTCATTTCCAATCGAACCATTTTTTTGGTATTGTCTTGATTAAAAATACTATCCTGTGCTTTAATATATTTTTTATAATTTAATAACGACAAGTCCCATTTATTTAATTTACCGTAAACTTCACTTAATTTAAGATATGCTTCTTTTTGATTCGAAATATTTCCAATATCTACAGCTATTTTAAGAGCCTTATTCAAATTAAGTTCAGCAGGTTTATAATCACCTTCTAAACATTGAAGAGAACCGATGTTTACTAAAGTGGAACTCATTAGCTTTTTATCCTGTAATGAATCGGCTATACGAAAAGCATTTTCAAAATAAAACATAGCTTTTACAAGCTCGTCTTGTTTCTTATAAATACTACCTATTCCTTCATAATTTAAAGCAATCATGCCACTAATATTTTTAACATCTTCGGCTACATTTAATGATTGACTATAATAATCTAAAGCATGTTCCTCATCATTTTTATCATCATATATTTTAGCCATGTTACTTAACAAAATAACTACTGCTTTTTTATCTCCAATCTCTCTCTTTATTTTTAATGATTGACGGTAATAATCAAGCGCTTTATCATAACCATTTTTACTGGCATATATTAAACCAATATTTGCTAATGCTCTTGATATAAAAAGCTTATTATTCATTAACTCAGCAACATGCAATGCTCTTAATTGAAATTCGAGTGCTTTAGGATAATTATCTTGATACCAATAAATAACTCCTTTGTTAGTTAGCGCATTAAAAAAACCCGACTTAAAATTGACATTTTCTAATAATTTCAGAGATAAATTAATAATAGAATCTGCTTTTAAATAATCTCCATTAATAATAAATTCTCTTGCCAATGAATTTTGCGAATTTATAATTAAAGTATCCTCTTTTGTTAATTCAGAATTTTGTCCATACCCTAGGTTTATTAAAAAAAATAATATAAATATGGTATATAATTTATGAATCATAAGTATAAGTAAAAATACAAAAAATACTGACATTTGTCCTTATCACAATAGTTAATACCTTTATCATCATGACAAAGCTGAAACATAGTGCTATTATCCCAAAATCATCCTTAAATTTTTTAGGGTTAATTAAAAAACATAACGATAGAGATTGGTTTAATGCTAATAAGGACTTATTTTTAAAAGAACAACAACATATAGAAGTATTTGCTGAAGCTTTACTAATGGAACTTAATTCGCATGATGTGATTGAAACCCCCAATGGCAAAAAAAGCCTTCATCGAATTTATAGAGATACCCGTTTTTCGAAAGAAAAAACACCATACAAAACGAATTGGAGTGGTAGTTTTAGAAGAGCGACAAAGTATCGCCGTGGAGGCTACTATTTTCATATAGAAGCAGGGAATAGTTTTATTGCTGGTGGTTTTTGGGGGCCAAGTCCCGAAGACTTAAAGCGAATCAGAGATGATTTTGATTTTGATGATGCGCCAATGAGAAAAATATTAAAAAACAAAAATTTCATTTCTACGTTCGGCATTTTGCAAGGCGAACAATTAAAAACAACTCCTAAAGGATTTGACGCCGACAGTAAAGCTATTGATTTGTTGCGCTACAAACAATTTTTAGTAATTAGAAAATTTACTGATAAGGAAGTCTTAAGTGATGGTTTTTTAAATGAAGCAAACAAAACATTTAAACACATGCGCCCCTTTTTTGATTACATGAGTGAAGTATTAACTACAGATATTAACGGTATTGAAATTTAATTTATTTCTTAATTGTCAGCTTTTCAATCTCAGCCAATTTATTAGTAGCATAAGAATCGTTTGCTTTTTGTTTTAAAGCCTCTTCATACATAGGCTTTGCTTCGGCGTATCGTTTCATTTTAAATAGTTCATCTGCACGTTTGATAGTTCCCTTGTATTTATCAGCTCCCAGAGCTTGTGGGATACTATATTTTGCATCACCTGTATTAACTCCGCTACTTTTTGGCTCTGAACCAGAACTAGATGGGGTTAAGGTATTGGGTTCTTTAGTTGTCGTAACTGGTTTCTCTTTAACAGGAGTAGTTGATTTTTCTTTAACAGGTTTTTCGGTTATTTCTTTAGATTTTGCTATTTTATCTTGTGATACTTTTTCCTTTGCTATTCTATCAGCTTCAACTTTTTCTGCAGCCAACTTATCTTTTTGAGCTTTCTCAGCTTCTGCTTTAGCGGCTTTCACTGATGATTCTTGTGTTGTCTTTTCTTTAGCTAATTTTTCTGCTTCTAGTTTTTCGGTAGCAGCTTTTTCTTTAGCCAATTTATCAATCTCTACTTTTTCTGCAGCTAACTTATCCTGAGTAGCTTTATCTTGTAAAGCCTTTTCTTTCGTCAGTTTATCTGCTTCTAGTTTTTCGGATGCTGATTTTTCTTTTGCCAATCTATCAGTCTCTGCTTTTTCTGCAGCTAACTTATCCTGAGTAGCTTTATCTTGTGCAGCCTTATCTTTAGCTAGTTTTTCGGCTTCTATTTTTTCAGCAGCAGCTTTTTCTTTTGCCAATCTATCAGCCTCTGTTTTTTCTGCAGCTAGTTTAGCCTCTTCTATTGCTTTTTTATCAGCTAATTCTTTTTGTTTTAAACAGTCGCCTACTTTTGGTAACTGTTCACTTGGATAACGCTCTCCTGGAATAATCGTCAAAGCTTTTTCGTAGCTTGCCTTAGCTAAAGGACAATCTCCTTTGGCTAAAGCAATATCTCCAGCATTATTGGTTGTAGTAAAATTATTCATCAATACGTTTTCTGCCTCTCTCATTCTCGAAAGTTCTGCTAACATTTGATTCGTATAAGATTCTTCATCATCAAATCTTTTTCCATTTGATGTATAAACAATTTTAACCAGGGGTTGATTCAAAATCGAATAATTAATGGTTGGATAAGCTTTTGCCATAATTATACCTTCTATACCAAAAGAAGGTTTGTAATTATCTTTTGTCATTGCTTCAGGAACCCCCATAGTAGATACCGCAAATTTTTTGGAATTACACCCAGAATAAGAAACCGTTAAAATAAAATCACCATTTGCAGGAACATCAATAATAAAATCTCCACCACCGTCGCTTTGCACTTGGTTGACGAGGGCTGAACCTTTATAAAGAGCGATTGTAGCACCAGCTAATTTTTCTTCCGAAATATCAACTTTATTAGTCAGTTTAAAAGTTCTAAGTTCAACTGTACTTCTCAATTTCAGGTTCCATTCCTGAGCAGATGTTTTTAACACGAAAAACCATAGTGCTATAAAAACGATACAATATTTATTTTTCATGAAAATTTTCTGAGATTATTTTTTAATCAATTTTTCAATTTCAGCCAATTTATTAGTAGCGTATGGGTCACTGGCTTTTATCTTTAATGCCTCCTCATAAACAGGTTTTGCCTCAGTATAGCGTTTCATTTTAAATAATTCATCGCCACGTTTAATATTTTCTCTGTACTTATTTTCTCCACCTATCGACTGCAAGACAGCATGTTTTGCTTCTTTTGAACCAATTTGTCCATCACTAGCTTCTGCCCCTGTATTAATAGGCGCAATGATTCCAGTTTGTTCTTTTGGTTTAGTCATCGTTACTTTTTCGACAACTGGTTTATCAGCTGCTGTTTTTTCAGCAACTGCCTTCTCCTGTGCTGCTTTTTCTGCTATTTGTTTTTCTTTAGCAGCTTTTTCTGCTAATTTATTTTTAAAAGCTAACTCCTCTTCTGCTCTAGCTTTAGCCACCGCAGCTTTATCAGCCTCTGCTTTAGCTGCAGTAGCCTGTTTATTTTTAAGCGTTAACTCCGCTTCGGCTTTTTCTTTAGCCTTTTGATCTGATGCTGCTTTTTCTGCCACTGCTTTGTCCTGTGCTAACTTATCTGCTGTTGCTTTCTCTTGAGCCAACTTATCTGCTGAGGCTTTGTCCTGTGCTAACTTATCTGCTGCTGCTTTCTCTTGGGCTAATTTGTCTGCTGCTGCTTTGTCTTGGGCTAACTTATCCGCTGCTGCTTTGTCTGCTGCGGCTTTGTCTTGAGCTAATTTATCCGCTGCTGCTTTCTCTTGAGCCAACTTATCTGCTGCGGTTTTGTCTTGTGCTAATTTTTCTTGAGCTAATTTATCTGCTGCGGCCTTATCTGCTGCGACCTTATCCGCTGCTGCTTTGTCTTGTGCTAACTTATCTGCTGCGGCTTTGTCTGCTGCTAACTTATCTGATGCTGCTTTTTCTTGAGCTAACTTATCTGCTGCGGCTTTGTCTGCTGCTAATTTTTCTTGAGCTAATTTATCTGCGGCGGCCTTATCCGCTGCTGCTTTTTCTTGAGCTAATTTATCCGCTGCTGCTTTCTCTTGAGCCAACTTATCTGCTGCGGCTTTGTCTTGAGCTAATTTATCCGCTGCTGCTTTCTCTTGAGCCAACTTATCTGCTGCGGCTTTGTCTTGTGCTAACTTATCTGCTGCTGCTTTGTCTTGAGCCAACTTATCTGCTGCTGCTTTGTCTTGAGCCAACTTATCTGCTGCTGCTTTTTCTTGGGCTAATTTGTCTGCCGCTGCCTTTTCTTGCGCTAGTTTTTCTGCTGCTGCTTTGTCTGCTACTGCTTTTTCTTGGGCTAATTTATCCGCTGCAGCCTTTTCTTGTGCTAGTTTTTCTGCTGCTGCTTTCTCTTGGGCTAATTTATCTGCTACTGCTTTGTCTGCTACTGCTTTTTCTTGGGCTAATTTATCCGCTGCGGCTTTCTCTTGTGCTAGTTTTTCTGCTGCGGCTTTCTCTTGAGTCAACTTATCTGATGCTGCTTTCTCTTGTGCTAACTTATCTGCTGCTGCCTTTTCTTGCGCTAGTTTTTCTGCTGCGGCTTTGTCCTGTGCTAATTTTTCTGCGGCTGCTTTTTCTTGGGCTAATTTTTCCGCCGCTGCTTTCTCTTGTGCTAATTTTTCTGCTGCTGCTTTCTCTTGTGCTAATTTTTCTGCTGCTGCTTTTTCTTGAGCCAACTTATCTGATGCTGCTTTCTCTTGTGCTAACTTATCTGCTGCTGCCTTTTCTTGCGCTAGTTTTTCTGCTGCGGCTTTATCTTGTGCTAATTTATCCGCTGCTGCTTTGTCTGCTGCTGCTTTCTCTTGTGCTAATTTTTCTGCCGCTGCTTTTTCTTGAGCGGCTTTATCGCTTTGTTCCAGTTTATCTTTTACACACTTTTCGGCTGCTGCTAACTTTTCTTTTGGAATAACTTCATCTGGCAATAAACTGCTTGCTGTTGCATAATTATTTTTAGCTGTCTCACAATCTTTTTTTCCAAATGCTGCATCTCCGTTTTTAAGTGAAGCTGCATATCTGGCCAATAAATCTTGTTCTTCTTGTCTGATTGCACCAAATGAAGAAACCATCTGACTAGTATAATTGACATCATCCGAAAAAATCTTTTTACTCGGCATGTACATAATACGTAATAAAGGTTGATTCAATAATGAATAATTTATTCCAGGCAGAGGTTTAGACATAGTGACACCTCCACTAATTTTAACTTCGTCTTTAAATTTACCTTTTGTTATTTCGGGGGTAACACCCATAGTTGATACTGCAAACTTTTTAGTATTACAACCAGCATAAGAAATTGCTAATATATAATCGCCATTGGGTGGTATATTTATTTCAAAATCTCCAGAACCGCCGCTTTGTACTTGATTCACAACAGTTGATCCTTTGTATAAAGTAATAGTAGCTCCTCCTAAGCCTTTACCATCTTTTTCAACGTTACTGCTTAATTTTAATGACCAATCTGGCGGAGTTGTTTGTCCATATGAAATAGCAGAGAAAAGAACTCCAAATAGTATTGCAAAAAATTGTTTTTTCATTTTTAATATTAATGTCACTTTTGTTTAAAATTAACTAAAATATGTTCAAATTCAACTATTGTTAAAAAAACGCTTAGAACTTCTTTTTCAATAGATTACAAAGATTTTATTAGTTTTAAAGCATACTAAAAGCGTCTTTTAAATATGTATAAAGTCCCTCTATTTGTTATATTCTCTCTCATTCTCACTGCTTGTGTGTATGAGGATGAAAAACAAGATACCTCCGAACATATAGATTTCTGTTCATCTATTCATAAAGACACCAGTATAAGTCTCAGTCATAAGCTGGATTCCCTATCTGACTTAATGACTCATCAAACAGGTGTTTACGTTTTAGAAGATGGAGATGGCTCTATGGTGGCAAGAGCTTGGTTAAGCGAATATGCCGAACATAGTATTGATATACAATATTTTATTTTCACGGCGGATAATGTAGGATTAATAGCAGCTGATTATTTAGTAAGAGCCGCCGACCGTGGTGTAAAAGTAAGGATTTTAATAGATGACATTATGGTGGAAGCGGATGAACAAAAGTTGTTAACGCTAGATTCGCACGAAAACATCTCTATCAAAATTTATAATCCTGGAATTAATGTTGGAAAAAAAATAAGTGACAAGATTGTTAATTTAAGTACAAATTTTAGAGATGCCAATCAGCGAATGCA
Organism: Bacteroidia bacterium; assembly: GCA_046594225.1. Lineage (GTDB taxonomy): Bacteria > Bacteroidota > Bacteroidia > B-17B0 > Aurantibacillaceae > UBA4416. Next base: position 4,270 of record JBKJPW010000134.1, on the reverse strand, counting down.
TAATAAAACATTTACTGTTGATGGCAAAGTAGTAATAACCGGTGGAAGAAATATTGCAGATGAATATTTTGACTACGATCATGAATATAATTTCAGAGATAGAGACGTGTTATTAATTGGCGGTGTTACAAAACAAATACAAAAATCGTTTGATATATTCTGGAATAGCAGTTTTGTTTTTGAAGTAAAAACCTTAATTGACACTACTCAATATAATTATAGGCAAGCAAACCGTTTTGATAATTTGCATCAGTACGCATGCGACTCTAATAATTTTTGGCCACAAGTGAGAGATAAAATAAAAAATATTCCCGCAACTTTTGATAGGATTCAAGCATCTGGAAAACTACAATGGGTAGATAGTGTTGAATTTATTTCTGATATACCTGGAAAAAATGATGGCTCGAAAGGACTAGCTGGTGGTGGAATGACAACAGATGCACTCATTAAATTGGTAAAACAAGCCAAAGACTCTATTATTATTCAGTCGCCCTATTTAATTACAACTGATATTGGTAAACAATTATTTAAAGATGCCGTTAAACGAGGAGTTACAATAAAAATCTTAACAAATAGTCTTGCCTCTACTGATAATCTTCAGGCATTTAGTGGCTACCAAAGAGACAGAAAAGAGTTATTGGAAACAGGTGTGAGGATTTATGAATTTAAACCTGATGCTGCTATTCGTTTTAAAATAATGACTGGCGCTTTACAAAAGAAAATGAACCATACACCTGTATTTGGCCTGCATGCGAAGTCGATGGTAATTGATGGGAAAATTACAGTAATAGGAACTTTTAATTTAGACCCACGAAGTGCTAATTTAAACACAGAGTGTGTTACGATTATTCATTCCAAAAAAATAACACAAGAAGTACAGCAAGAAATGTTAGTGGAATTAAAACCAGAAAATGCATGGGAAACAACCCTTACATTTAATCCCGATTCAAAATCAACAATAAAGAAAAATATTAAAGCAAAACTTATGAAAATTGTACCTAAAGGAATTTTATAATAGTTTTCTATATTAAATGATTTGATTTTCAATCAGTATTTTCTTCAACTTTTCAGTATTCATAGGCTTTTCAATCAGTTCTAAAACATAGTTATTCTCTTTAGATTTTATCTTATCTCCCGTATCTAATGAAGATGATACAATGATTATTTTACAATTCTCTCTATGAGGTGCTGGCAACTCTGCATATTTTTCTAAAAAATCAAAGCCATTCATAATTGGCATGTGAATATCTAATAAAATTAATTGAGGCCATTTTTCTGATGAATTACTCTGTAAAAACATCAAAGCTTCATTTGCAAAAGCATATTCTAAAATATCTGAAGCGATACCCATTTGTTTAATAAATTCAGTGTGAATAAATAGATCTATTCTATTATCATCTATCAACATGATCGAAATTTTTTTACTCATGATATTAATTTATTAGGTATACTAATTTTAAAAGATGATCCAGCCATAATGGTAGATGATACACTTATCTTACCCCCCATTTTTTCAATAGCTTCTTTTACAATATACAACCCTATTCCAGTGCCGTCTGTATTCATCGATTCCTCTGCTCTAAAAAACATTTTAAAAATATTGTCAATATATTCATCACTAATACCGATGCCATTATCAGTGACTGCAATATTCGCTTCCACTTCATTTACATCTATTGTTATTTTTATATTCTGTTTTTGGTTAGAAGGGTTTTGATATTTAACAGCGTTAGATATCAAATTATCAAGAATAATTTCTATTCTAAACTGATCGCCAACAAAAACAGACTTCTGACTATCCACTAACTCGAAATTAATTTTAATATTATCATTTTTAAAATTATCCCAAATAGACAAAATAAGTGATTCATACCGAATGTTATCGCTCGCATCCTCTAATCTTGAATTTTTGTAATAAACCAATATTTTTTTAATAAACCCATCTAACTTTAAAACTCTTCCTTCAATCATTTCAAAATAAGAATCAGCAACTCTAAGTTCAGGCATCAACTTTGTTAAGTTAATAACACCCATAATAGACGTTAAAGGAGAGCGTAAATCATGTGATATACTATATACAAATTTATTAAGTTCGTCGTTTGCTTTTTGTAATTCTACATTTTTTAATTTTAATTCTAAACGAGAAGTATGTAATGTAACACAATTATCTATGGCAATTGATAATTTATCCCAGTCCCATGGTTTTTGAATATACTTACTTACTTGTCCACGATTAATAGCTTCAATAACATTATCTATATCTGCGTATCCTGTAATTAATAAACGAATGCAATCAGGATACAAATTCAGTGTTTTTTCCAAAAATTCAACGCCTGTTGTATCCGGCATTCTTTGATCTGTAATAATGATGGGAATATGTGTTTCTTGTAATAAGTTCAGAGCTTCGTCAGCACTGATGGCTGTATAAACATCGTACTCTTTTCGGAAATTAGCACGAAAGGAAACGAGATTTTGCTCTTCGTCGTCTACATATAAAACTTTTATTTTTTCTAACATTATATAGGTTGAATCATTTAATTTTTTTATTCAAAATTAACAGAATTTTTGTACCAATCCCAAATTCAGACTCTACTTCAATTTTAGCGCCATGGCTTTCTATTATTTTAAAAACGATTGACATCCCTAAACCTGTACCTTCACCAATGTTTTTAGTGGTAAAAAATGGTTCAAATATTCTCGCTTTCACTTCAGGGGTCATTCCAATACCCGTATCTTCAATAGATACAAATACCTGTTCATCTGAATGGTAAGATTTAATAAGCAGTTTATTTGTTTCTTGCGATTGTTTCATGCCAATAGCTTGTAAAGCATTGCTAAACAAATTCATAAAAACTTGATTTAATTTACCTGGTAAACATTCTATCATTGGGATTTTACCAAATTCTGTGATAATTTCCGTATTTGAGGGTACAGCGCTTTTTAATAATAACAAAGTTGACTGAATTCCATCATTAATATTTACTTCTTTAATATCACTTTCATCTAATCTAGAAAAGTTTCTTAAGCCTGAAACAATTTCAGCTGTTCTTTTTGCTCCATCCTCAATACCAGACAATAAAGATTCCATTTCTTTTTTCAGATACTCGAAATCGATTTTCTTCTTATACTCATCTATTTCTTTGAGTTTATCTTTAGAAATTTCATTAACATCAATTGATTCATATTTTTGCACTAGTGCTAACACATCTTCAATGTCCATTTTTAAGGGCTTTACGTTAGCGCTAACAAAATTAATAGGATTATTTATTTCATGGGCAATGCCAGCAGTTAACTGCCCTAAAGAAGCCATCTTTTCTGCATTTACCAATTGAGCCTGAGTTCCTTTAAGATGAGAAAGTGTTTTATTTAATTCCGTTGTACGTTCTCCTACCTTTTTCTCTAACATTATATTTTGTTCGGTAATTAATTTTTCATTTTGTTGCAAAGCTTCAACGGCAGTAGCCTGTGACTGTTCCTTTTCTTTTTTCAATATGTTTATACGATTAGCTAAGGCAAAAGATAGTAATACAGTTTCTATAGCCGAACCAATAGGCATCGTATAGCGTGTGAAATTATTAAATGGTAATAATTCCAAATCTTTTAAAACGTAAATAAAAATTCCAATTAAAAACACAGACCAAGCAATTAAAAAAAATTTCGCTGGCTTATACCCTTTTCTTAATATAATAATTGGGGTAATAAGCATATAAATCGAAACAAGCATCGCTGATATTTCAAGGATTTTCCAACTTGTTTTGAAGTTTTGTAAAACCAAAAAACAAACCGATAAGAAATAACAAGCATATAAAAAATATGAAATCCTATTTATAGAAACATGATATAATTTAATTTGTAAAAATAATTTCATGAACATAATCCCTGTAATACCAGACAAACAGGAAACAATAAAGAATCCATAGTGAGTAATAAAAGGGTAATTTGGCCAAAGAAATTGAAATGTATAACCTTGAAAGGATGCTTGTGTTAAAAAAACACATACAATATAGATTACATAATACAGATAGCTTTTGTCCTTTATTGAAAGAAAAATAAAAAAATTATAAAGAATCATTACGAGCATTACTCCAAAATATAAGCCAAACAAAATACTCTTGTTTTTTATTTGCATTAAAATATTTCTCTCTACGCCAATTTTAATAGGTAATTGAATACTTACTTTGCTCCTAATTTTTAAATAAATAGTTTTTGTTTGTTTTAATGGAATATGTAAATCAAATAAAAACTATTTATTTAAAAATTAGGAGCAAAG
>JBKJPW010000054.1:0-7781 GCA_046594225.1 Bacteroidia bacterium | reverse complement strand
TCCTCCAGACCAATACCCAAATGATGAGTGCCAATCATATTGAAAGGTTATTCCGCTATTAGAAAAATCTGTACCAGCATTGTCTTGATAATACGTATTAGGTGATAATGTAAAGGTGTCAAACGTTACAGTAGTTTGCGCTTGAACCGATAGAGTAGTTGCAACGCCTAGAGCTATTGCGAGTTTAGTAATTGTTTTTTTCATATTTTATTTTTTATTAGTTGTTTATTATTTCTAAATTATTAGTTCTTTTATTTTTTTTAGGTTTATGATAATTCATACAAATACCTACTTCATAATTTCTTAATGGCATTGGGATGTTGCGCACAACGACGTAGTTTTTGTTAAATAAATTATTAATACTGCAAAATAATTGCATGTTAACCGAACTGAACGAATAACTATACGCACATTTTAGATTAGCCAAATAATAAGGGTTTAACCAACTAGTATTATCTGTTGATGTAAAGCGATAACCTGTGTAATTGTTATTGAAAAGTAAGCTGATTTTTTTATAATTTACTAAAAGGGTTGCTTGTCCGTTATAGCGTGGCGTATATATTAGTTGTCTTCCTACAGAATTATCATTTTCGCTTTTACTTTTTTGATTGGTTGATAATACATAAGCTGTATTAATAATTAATTTAAAAAGAATATCTTTTTTTTGATATGCTAACTCTGTTTTTGTTTCAGCACCTCTGCTATATACTTTTGCTATGTTTGTTGGACTCCAATATGATTTATCAGATGGTAGCCAAATTATCCAATTAGTTGTTTGCCTGTTAAAATAGGTTGCTTCTATTAATGCACTATAACCATTTTTTGAGTAATTGAATTCTAAGCCCCCATCAATTTCATAACTTTCTTCTGGTTTTAAATTTGGGTTACCACCAGGATTCCAATACAAATCACTTAACGAAGGTTGCCTAAAAGATGAATTAGTGTTAATTTTTACAGCCAATTGTTTTAATAATTGATAATGAATGCCTGTGTTTCCAGTAAATGGAATTTCGGTTTGACTAGTAAATTCTTTTCTAATAACTAAATTATAATTCAGCTTTGAATTAAATAGACTTAATTTGTAAGCGGCAAAAAATGCTAATTTGCTTAAATTATGATAATGCAAATTTGGGTCTGAATCAAAAGGAGTACTTGGAGTAATAGAGATGTTTGTTGGTAGATGAAATGATATAATGTTTTCAGAGCCTGATCTTGAATATAAAAGTGATTGATAGTTTGTATAGTTGGCTCCTACATTAAATTGATAATTTTTGTATTTATAGGTGTTATCGCTTTCAACAATAAATGTTTTTATATTACTTTCGCTTAGTGAATAATTAGCATTCGAATCGTTGTAATTTAACTGGTCATTAAAATAGCCTATGCGTACTAGTGAATTCAAGTTTCGTTTTGAGTAGTTCCAATCAGCATTTAATTTTAAATTTTCGTCAACTTGATTTTTTTTACTTGGTATAATGCTATAAGACGGTAAATTTCGGTTAACCACATTATACCAAGCTCTTATATTTATTTTTTGAAAAGACGACACTAAAAAAGATAATTCTTGCATTAGGCCCTTAGAAATATAGTCGGCATGATTTACTTGTTTATCAGGATTTTCTTTATCTGTAGTGTCTTTATAATTGTAATTATTATCACATGCGTTATAATATATATTAGTATTTGATACAATTTTTTTATAACTCAACAGTACTCCTGAACTAATTTTTTTGGAATCAAAGCTCCCTAAACTCATTTGTAGTTTAGTTTTATAACCCTGATTAAAACTTGTATTATTTTGTAAATGGATACTACCTCCAATGGCACCACTTCCCCATATGGCACTACCGCCACCATATTCTAAAGATATGTTGTTAAATAAAGATGTTGGAACGATACTTAAATCTGGTTGTCCTAACATGGTATTTTGAATATTTAATCCATTCCACAACAAGGCTGTATGATTGGCATTGCCGCCACGCATACTGGTTGAAACTATATTACCATTACCATAAGACTTTATATGAATGGTTGATTGATTGGCTAATAAATCAGCTAAGCTACTGGTGTTATATCTGCTAAGAGTTAAGCTGTCAATTTCACTATATTTTTTCGATGTTTCAAATTGTTGTTGTTTGGTTTGCAAAATAACAACTTCCTGCAATTGATGAAAAGTTGTATCTTTTGTTTGAGATGGAAGTTTATAGAAAAACGTAAAACAAAATAATAATAACCAAATAGCTTTATTTGAGTATGTTGTTATATATTTTTTAAAACGATTCATTTCCCTTTTTTGTTTTATCGCTTATGGGAAAATAAAAAAACAGCATGTTGCCTAAACATCCTATTTTTTGTTAGCCTTTGTTTCCCCGAAAGCTTCAAAATGCATATTGGCAGGTCTTCTGACTCGTCTTTGTTTTTAAGCCTTCCCATTTGCTATTAGGCGAATAGTGGCATGTTTTAAAAACATTATTTTAAGACTTACAGCAGCGGGCACTGTTCATGAATTACACATGATTCCCTTTTAATTTTTTGATATGTTTCACATCTAAAAACCAAATTGCGCAGCAAATGTACTAATAAAAACTAAAAAGCATCCATTTATTTAAAATGAATGCTTTTTTACATAATTTATATTCAAAAATATTAAGTCCCAGCTAAAATATCCCAACTTACATTTTCAGGGTGTTCTTCAGGTTTAATACTTAATACGGGTACTTTTGAATGATGAATAACCTGTAAAGAATATGGACCTAAAAAGAAACCACTTAATTCTGCATCTTGATCTGTCATTATAGCGATTAAGTCGCCGCCATTTTTTTCGCAATAATTTACGGTAGCAACTGCTCTGTTTTTTACATTTTCAACTAATTCTGTTGAGCAAGCAACTCCTTTATCTTTAGCTGCAACTTCTACTTGATGAAGCATAACTTCCATAGCTGGTTTTTTATTTTCTTCGTCATCAGCTAATAAACCAACAGCATGTACTTTAGCTGTAAATTGTTTTGCTAACTCTAAAGTTAAAACCACTTTTTGTCTTGAATGTTCTGAAGTATCGATTGGCAAAATAATATTTTTGTAACCAAATTTATTAGCGTGCTCACTCATTGTTAATACTGGGCACGGGCTTTTTGTTAATACTTTTAATGCATTACTACCAATGGTTAAATCTTCCCATGAACTGTATCCATGTGTTCCCATAACAATTAAACCTGCATTTATTTCTTTGGCAAATTTTACAATTTCTGTAGTTGGATTTCCTGAATTAACAACAGTGGTAACATTTACACCATATTCTTTTTTAATATCTGAAGATAATTCTTCTAATTTTTGTTGTACTGCGTTTGATGCTTTTTCTATATTGTCAATAGTAATGCTTGGTGTAAATACATTAAATTTTTCCCAATGTTTAGTAATAATATGCACTAAATAAACTTCTCCTTTCGTATACTGAGCTAAAAAAGCCCCGTGTTTAATTGCTAAGTAAGATGTTTCTGAAAAATCAGTAGTGATAATGATTTTGTTAGTGTTTAAGTGTATCATAGTATTTTTATGTTAGTTGTTATTGTAAATGTAACAATATTTTAGGTTAATGACTAAAACTTTCTATTACCTTTGGATCATGTTTATGTTTAAATAACACAGCAAATAGTAAAGCAATCACAGCTGAGTATATTGCAAAACAAATCCAAATCCCTCTCCAATCCCAAGATTTATCTGCATTTGTAAAAAATTGTTCTATAAGATAACCACTTCCAAAACTTCCCATAATAGCTCCAAAGCCGTTAGACATCATCATAAATAACCCTTGCGCCGAAGAACGTATTTTAGAGTCTGTTGTACTTTCAACAAATAAAGATCCTGATACATTAAAGAAATCGAACGCCATACCGTAAACAATACAAGACACTACAATCATCCATAATCCATCTGCGGGATTGCCATAAGCCAGTAATCCAAAACGAAGAACCCAGGCTACCATACTAATGAGCATAACATTTTTAATCCCAAAGCGTTTTAAAAAGAAAGGTATTGCAAGAATAAATAGTGTTTCCGAAATTTGAGAAATCGACATGATTATAGTTGAATACTTTACAACAAACAAATTAGCGTATTCAGGAATTTCTTTAAAATTATCTACATATCTATCGCCATACATATTTGTTAATTGTAAAGCCGCACCCAGCAACATCGAAAACAAAAAGAACAAAGCCATTTTATATTTACCAAATAATTTAAAAGCATTTAATCCTAATTTTTCGGTTGTTGAGGAATCCTTGTTTATTAATCTTTGTGGAATACATTTAGGTAATGTAAAAGAATAAAAGCCTAAAATAAATGAAGCTATCGCTGAAATGTAAAACATATTTCCCGAAGCTTTATTACCTGTTAAGTTAACGGTCCACATAGCTGCAATAAAACCTATTGTTCCCCAAACTCTAATGGGAGGAAAAACTTTAATAACATCAAAATTATTAGACTTTAGAATTGTATATGCTACTGAATTTGATAATGAAATGGTGGGCATATAAAATAACATTGCTAAAAGCATAACCCAGAAAAAAGTATTAGGATTGCTAATTTGAGGAATGAGCATGATAGCTATACCAGAAAGAATATGCAAGATTCCATAAAGCCTTTCTGCATTCACCCACTTATCTGCTATAATACCTGTAAGAGTTGGCATAACTATCGATGCTATACCCAAAGTCATGAATATTTTCCCAAATTCAGGCGGACTTCCTATTTGGTTTCCAAACCAATAATTAGCAACGGTAATTAACCAAGCTCCCCAAACAAAAAATTGTAAAAAACTCATTACAATTAAACGCATCTTTAAATTCATAGCTTTTTTTATTTCAATAGCAAGATAGAAAAAAAGATTTAAAAATGTCACTAAAACTTATTTCTAGTATTATAAATTTTAAAACCCAGAAAATATGAATACGAAACTATTTATTTTAACAGTTGTGTTTAGTCTTTGTACTAGTTTGGTACTTGAAAGCAAAACTCGAGTATCTCTTCAAAAAGCATTAGATAAAAAATACATTTCGGCTAAAGCTATTTGTAAAGGAGGATTGGAATTAGATTATTCGGTTTGTAATTTATTAAAGGATTCGTTACTAATTATTATCCCTGCTGGTTGGCGTTTTAATTCAAACGCAGGTAAAAATGATTATCAGGATATTTTGATAACTCATGAAGAGATATTGACTTTAAGACCAAAAGAAACTAAAAAATTCGACATCAAAGGTTATTGTTGTGAAGCCACAAAAGGAGGTCCGCAAAAAGGTGCGCCTTACACTTTAGGTAAAATGGCTGATAGTAGTTTAGTGTTATTAGCGCGTTATTTAAATACGCATGCAATAGATTCAAATACTGAGCAATATAGTGTTTGGGCTATTAGTGATGGAAAGGAAACGGCTAATATTACCAGTAATAATGATTCAATAGCAGCTTTATTAAGAACTTTTGTTGCTACAGTTAAAGGAGAGCCATTGCCTTGGTACACCCTCTTAAAAAGAGCCAAAATTACTAACAATGGAGAGGTTCATGATCATCCAGTGAGGTTTAAAGCAGATATCAATTATGGAGTTTCAAAAATTTGTTACTCTTATTGCTACATAGTAGATTCTAAAGGCTACAAGGTTTCTGAAATATTTGGAAAATGGTTGCAGCCCGAAAATACTGATTATCAAGCTAATTTTAATGTGGCAGGTTTGGCAAAAGGCGAATATAAGCTAGTATTAGAAGGTGAAAATGTTCCTTTGTTTGAAAAAGCATTCAAAATATAGTTTGTAAATATTTAATTTTCAGATAATTAACCTGAGTTTAATAATTATGAGTTTTTTAAAGTAATCGTTAGCATAATTCAATTAATTTTTTACTTTTGCAGGAAATTAAAGTATTAAATTATGTATTGGACATTAGAATTAGCATCGTGGTTAGAAGATGCACCTTGGCCAGCAACTAAGGATGAGTTAATAGATTTTGCTATTCGATCTGGTGCGCCAATGGAAGTAATTGAAAATTTACAGGAAATGGAAGACGAAGGTGAAGCCTACGAAACCATTGAAGAAATTTGGCCAGATTACCCAACAAAAGATGATTTCTTTTTTAACGAGGATGAATATTAAAAACAAAAAGGTTCGCTTAGCGAACCTTTTTTATGGATTTAATAATTTTTAGTCGTTAGCGTCAATTGAATTTTCAGTTTTTTTGGCAGCTTTCATTTCTTTGTTTTTTGCTTTTACCTTTTCTTGTTGTTCAGGAGTTAATAAAGCCTGTATAGTTTGACGATATTCTTTTCTTAAAGACACCAATTCTTTGTCTTGAGTTTCTTTATTTTCAGGTTGCCCTTTATATTTAACTCTAATTGCATCAGCTTTAGTAATTCTAGCTGTTGCTAATTCTCTTACTTTTGTTTTTTGCTCGTCACTTAAAGTAGCAACACTATTTAAATCATCTACATTTTTTTGAGCACGTTGTTCTACGGTCATTTTTTCTTTAGTTCCTTTTTCAGTTTTGGTAACTGAGCTTGTCGAAGTTGATTTTTTTGCAACTTCTTGTGCATTAACCGAAGTTGATAGTGAAAATAAGCATGCTGCTAATAAAATTATTTTTTTCATGGTATGATTTTTTTATTGTTAGTAGGTATATAGACTTCTAAAATAGAGCAATGTTTAATGATGATATGTTAATGTTTGAAAAAATATGGAGTTTAATATTGAACCTTTGGTATCATCCCTCTTATTCCCATATCAACAGGGTATTCATTTAAATTTCCTGGTTGGTAATACCCATCTCCATTTGGATCTACAAACTCAAAACTTTTATTGGTAGATAATGAAACAGTTACAATTATATCTTGTGTTTCAAATCCTGTAACAGATAACACTTGATTAGTATTTGTCATATCTGCAAATTGAGCAGTTACTACGCAACTTCCTGCTGGAATTGGAGAGTTAGCGGAATTTGGATTAACAACCGTTGTTGAACCTGAAGGTGCTTGACCATCTGCTTTCCAGTAACCGTATCCAGGAATATTAGTTTCAAATCCCCAGTATCCTTGAGGATGGTTTACATATGGACCTCCAACACTTGAAGAGGGAATATAGTCTTGGTCTTTAATTTTATATTTAGTTACATAGGTTTTATAACCTAAAAACGAAGCAACTGTTCCAGTTCCAATTTGATTTCCTGGCAAATTAACATCTTTATAAGGAATGTCATAATTTTGATAAGATAATGATAATCTTAACCATTTATAAGTACCAGGCGTTACTTGACTTAATGGAATAGAGTAAAAAACAACATTTTCTCTTACAACAGTTGATTTGTTAAATTGAATTGCTGTTGTTCCTCCGGCTGCCGTTTCAGGAGCGCGATATAAAACTTGCCCTCCACCTAAAGCAGTTAAATCCCCTTGAGCTAATTCAATATAATGAGCAGCCATTTGGTTAAATTTTGGTGAATAGGCTGAGTGACCAGAGGGCAAAGTGTTTAATGGATTTCCAAAAGCATCTAATCTTGCTTGAGTAGAGTCAAATTTAAATTTAAAAATTAATCTTGGGCCAGTTCCTGTGGCAGTCCAAACCGTATCAGGATATGGATCTTCAGTTGTAGTAGTTTCAATTGGAGTTTCTTCTGGTGTAGCTTCTTCCTTCTTTTTACAAGAAAATACAATACCACATATTAAAAGTACAGCAAATAATTTTTTCATTTTATTTCTTTTTTGTTTAACGAAGTTATTAAATTTCTGCGATAAATTACAATCCAGA
>JBKJPW010000009.1:0-4688 GCA_046594225.1 Bacteroidia bacterium | reverse complement strand
TTTTGCCGCGGGTAAGTCTTTCACGACCAGCTCCTGTCAAATCCCCCAGGATGGGAACATAGCAAGGGTAGATGGTTGAGCGGTGCGATGAAAGTAGCTTACCCTTTTTTTGTGCCCAAAAATAAGGAACCGACCTCTAATTATTTGCAATTACAAATTTTATCCATAGGTTTAATAACCTCAAATTGTATTTATGAGAGCTGTAATCATATTTATATTAACTTGCTTTTATTCGATGGCAGGTTTTGGACAAAATTTTTCAAAATACTATTTGACAGATTCTCTTACTACAAAATTTAAAAAAGACAGTGCGCACATTTACCGTTTTAAAAAAATACGACCTTATGCGTCTTTAGATAACAGAAACTCTTTTATTAAAGATGCGCCCGTAAACGTAAAAGGATTTCAATTAGGTGTAATCCTGAAAGAAAAGCATACCATCGGATTTGGTTTATATAGTTTACAAAATAGCTCCAAACAATTTATAACTACTAAAAACGAAAAAAGCATTGCAGCTAAACGAACTCTCACGCTTAATTATTTAACGTTGTTTTACCAATATGTAATTATTGACAAGCGTTTTTTTGAACTGGATATACCTTTGGAAGTTGGATTAGGCGGTTATCATATTATACTGGAAGATACTTTTACTAATAAGATTTTAACTGACAAAAAAGGTGGGGTAACACTTACTTCTGGTGGTGTAAATATGATTTTTAAACCTGTAAGATGGGTTGGCTTATCTGTGACTGCTGGTTATAGAATTGCTTTAGAAAAAAACCCTAATGTTAATTTTAGTGGCGCTTACTACTCATATGGTGTATGGGTAGATTTTAGACGTATCTACCGGGACATCAAATATTATGGTATTATTAGAAAAAAATACCGCCGACACCTCCGATCATTAATGAGTTAAAAGTCAAAAACTGCTAAAAGTCATTTTTTTATACAGATGATTTATTGTAACTTGGATTATAAAGAATTTATAACAACTAAATAATTCAGTTTATGGAGTCAGTTAACGATGATAATTACGAGAAGTATTATGAGCAAGCAAGATTGCTTCAGCATCAATACCGTGATGTTAATATACTGCGGGAGATTATTATAAAAAAAGGAGCTGATGCTCTTATGGCCAGTGAAATTATTAACCAATTAAAAAAAGTAAATCATGCTAGAAGAAGAAGTTCAGGTGGTCAAATTTTAGCATTTGGATTAGTATTGCTATTAATAGGTTTTATCCTTACCTGCGTATGTTTTCACTTTAATACGTCGATACATCTTGTAATGTATGGATTTACATCGATAGGACTTATTGTATTATTTATAGGGTTATACTATCTATTTACTTAAATATAAATTACGTTCACTATAAATATTTTGAAAGTATTCGTCTTGCAAACTATCAATAAAATAAATAGCTTCACCTGTTGACTTCATTTCAGGCCCTAGTTCTTTTTGAATTTCAGGGAATTTTTCATAACTAAATACTGGGATTTTAATAGCGTACCCTTTTTTCTTAGGAGCGAAAGTGAAATCTTTTACTTTAGCGCCTAACATAACTTTAGTTGCATAATTTACATAAGGTTCGTCGTATGCTTTTGCAATGAAAGGAACTGTACGAGATGCGCGAGGATTTGCTTCGATAATATATACAACCTCATCTTTAATAGCAAACTGAATATTTAATAAGCCAACTGTTTTTAATGCAACTGCTATTTTCTTGGTATAATCTTCCATTTGTTTCAACACATTTTCTGATAAATCAAATGTTGGCAATACGGCGTAACTATCGCCGCTATGGATACCCGCAGGCTCAATATGTTCCATCATTCCAATAATATAAACATCTTTTCCATCACAAATAGAATCAGATTCTGCTTCAATCGCATTTTGTAAAAAGTGATCTAATAACACTTGATTACCTGGCAAATCATGTAATAATTTAACTACGTGTTGTTCTAATTCTTCTTCGTTAATGACAATTTTCATAGATTGTCCGCCTAATACATAACTCGGACGAACTAATAAAGGAAAGCCTAATTCTTTAGATAAAGTGATGGCTTCTTCAGCATCAGTAATCACTCCAAATTTTGGATACGGAATATTATTTTCTTTCAATAAATTAGAAAATCTTCCTCTGTCTTCAGCTAAATCTAATGACTTATAATCAGTACCGATAATTTTGATGCCGTAACGCTCTAGCTTCTCTGCTAGTTTTAAAGCTGTTTGTCCGCCTAATTGAACGATAACACCTTCTGGTTTTTCGTGCAAGATAATATCATAGATATGTTCCCAAAACACTGGCTCAAAGTATAATTTATCAGCCGTGCTAAAATCTGTACTAACGGTTTCTGGGTTACAGTTAATCATAATCGTTTCGTAGCCCATTTCTTTAGCTGCTAAAACGCCATGCACACAACTGTAATCAAACTCAATACCTTGTCCAATACGATTTGGACCAGAACCTAAAATAATAACTTTCTTTTTGTCTGAACGAATGCTTTCGTTCTCATCTTCAAAGGTCGAATAATAGTAAGGGGTTTTTGCTTCGAACTCAGCCGCACATGTATCAACCATTTTAAATACACGGTTAATGTTCATCTCCTTGCGCTTAGTATATACTTCACTTTCTAAACAACGTAACAAATGTGCCACTTGCCTGTCAGCATATCCCATTTGTTTTACTTCATACAATAAATCTCTTGGAATATCGGTTAATCTATATTTACTGACTTCATGTTCTAAAGCAATCATTTGTTCAATTTGCTCCAGGAACCACATATCAATGCGTGTTAGTTTTTGAATCGTTTTGATTGAGATACCTAATTTCATGGCATCATAAATCATAAACAAACGATTCCAACTTGGTCTTTCTAATCCCGCTAACAATTCTGCTTGATTGGTGTTTTCTTTTCCATCAGCCCCTAAACCATTACGTTTAATTTCTAATGACTGACACGCTTTTTGTAGTGCCTCTTGAAAAGAACGGCCAATAGCCATTACCTCACCAACTGATTTCATTTGGAAACCTAACTCGCGATTACAGCCTTTAAATTTATCAA
This sequence comes from Bacteroidia bacterium, assembly GCA_046594225.1. GTDB lineage: Bacteria > Bacteroidota > Bacteroidia > B-17B0 > Aurantibacillaceae > UBA4416. The sequence continues at coordinate 1,623 of JBKJPW010000009.1, read as the reverse complement.
AGTTCCAACGTGGTATTTTTACAATAACGTAATCTAATGTTGGTTCAAAGTAAGCAGAAGTTTGTTTGGTAATTTGATTTTGTAATTCATCTAACGTATATCCAATAGCTAATTTACTTGCAATACGGGCAATTGGATAACCCGTTGCTTTACTAGCTAATGCTGATGAACGAGACACGCGCGGGTTAATTTCAATCGCAATAATTTCTTCTTTTTCATCATCACTCACCGCAAATTGTACATTACAACCACCAGAGAAATTACCAATGCTACGCATCATTTTGATAGCCATCGTACGCATTCTTTGATACGTACTATCGCTTAATGTTTGAGCTGGTGCTACAGTAATACTATCACCTGTATGTACACCCATTGGATCAAAATTTTCAATCGAACAAATAATCGCTACGTTATCATTTTGATCGCGTAATAATTCTAATTCATATTCTTTCCAACCTAATACTGCTTTATCAATTAATACTTCGTGTATTGGAGAGGTTTGCAAGCCTCTGTTTAATAAATGATCATAATCTTCTTTTTTATAAACCACTGAACCGCCGCTTCCACCTAAGGTAAACGAAGGACGAATGACTAAAGGAAAACCAAACTCTTGTGCAATAGATTTTCCTTCTAAAAAGGATTTTGCAATTTTACTCGGAGCCATACCTACTCCAATTTCGTTCATACGAATACGAAACAAATCTCTGTCTTCTGTTACTTTGATAGCGTCGATATCAACACCAATCATTTTTACATTGTATTTTTTCCAGATACCTAAATCATCGCATTTCAAAGCAAGATTCAATGCTGTTTGTCCACCCATGGTTGGCAACACGGCATCAATTTGGCGCTCTTCTAATATTTTAATAATTGATTTAACTTCTAATGGCAGTAAGTAAATGTGGTCAGCAGTTACTTTATCTGTCATAATCGTTGCAGGATTAGAATTGATTAGAGTTACTTCAATTCCTTCTTCGCGAAGACTTTTTGCAGACTGGGAACCTGAATAATCAAACTCACATGCTTGACCAATAATAATAGGGCCAGAACCAATAATTAAAACGGATTTTATAGATGTATCTTTCATATTTTTTTAGTTATGAAAGTTGAAAAGTTATGAAAGTTGAAAGTTATGAAAGCTAAAACTTTCTAAACTTTCTAAACTCAAAGAACTTTTTAACTTACGGTAAAAACAAACTTGGTAAAGATAGTGCTTTGATAGACTTTTACCTTATTAAGATTTTAACATTTAATTAATAAAGCTAAGTTTCGGTTTAATTTGTAAGTTTGAATAGTGTTTACAATCAAAAATAGTCTGTTTTCCGTTTTTTTTGTGCTTTGCTGTATTTTAGTAATTGCTCAAGAAGACTATGCTGGGCATGCGCCTAGAGATTATAGTAAAAAGCCAGCTAAAACTGCAGGATTTATTGAATTAGGAGGCAATGCAGGACTTTACTCCTTAAATATTGATAGAATTTATTATTACAAAGAGAAATTCAAAATGAGTGCTCGTGTGGGATTTGCCCCTCACTTTAATGGCATTTATATTGAACAAATTTATGTTTTAGAAAACAATTTTATCTTATTTACAAATCCGCATCATTTAGAATTGGGGCTTGGCGC
>JBKJPW010000194.1:0-15045 GCA_046594225.1 Bacteroidia bacterium | reverse complement strand
CAAAAATTAATCGGCGCCCCTGCTACATTTGAATATGTAGTTAATGCGTCACTTTTAAAGTTTCCAATGGTCATAAAGTTTTCTCCGCCTACTGCCTGATATACAGATGAAATTTTCACCCAATTAAGCGTATCAATAACAACATCATTATTAAATTTAGTTATTTGTGGGTTAGCAGCTATTAAACCATTTGTGCCTGAAGTATATGTAGAACTGGATGAAAGCAAACATGAAATATTATTGCACGCATAATCAGACCAATTGGAACGATTAACAAAATATTCAACTAAATAAAAATTATTTGCTGTTAATGAATTCGTAAGTTGACATTGAATATATTCTCTTATATCACTGGCTGTATTACAGAAAGCCCAAATACCTGCGACAGCATTTCCTGATTTAGAATATTGAAAACCAAAACCGCTATAAGGAATCCCCATTACAGATGAACAGTTATTAAAATAATCAGGAGAGCCAGCATTAGAAGGGTTTATCCAATTAGTCGCCAATGTTAGTTGTCCACTAGCCGATGGACACGCGCTATAATTTTCAAAACTACTGTTAGCAATAAGGTTTTGACTATTGCAGTTAAAAACTGTAAGAGATGAACAAGTGGCAATTAATAAATATATCTGTTTTAACCTAGACACAGTAATAAGATTAGCTTTTACTAAGATAGTATAAAAATAAAAGCAATCAAAAAATGGCAATTCTTCAAATTGCCAAAAAGGTGGCATTCTGTTTCTGTCAGACATATGCTTTCATAATTAGAAACATTGTGTTTTATTGTTGCTGCTCTCACTAAATGCGGCTGGCATCATATAACAGCACCTAAATTCAATTTGGGCGGAAGTATAAGGCATTTGCAAAAGCGGTCGCTCCGCGAAAGACAATTATTTTCGCTTTGCAAATGTCTAAAAAGCAGTTAGCTTTGTCAGTAATATTTCGGTAGAAATAGTTTCAAAACCCAAACTGAAATAAACCGCGAAAACGTTAGTGCCAATTGTATAAAAAATAACCGCAGACAGAATACAACAAACAAATACTGATATGAAAGCACAAATAATTCTAATCGTTTCGACATTGCTTCTTTTGACTAGTGGTTGTAAAAAAGACAAATTAACCGGTGGTTACTCAGAAGCAATTGGTAGTTGGAAACTTGCGACAATAGAATGTAATTGTTGCGAACTAATTTATCTTATCTTTCCTAATTATAATCTAGACCTCAAGGAAAAAGGAAAATATAAATTATCCAAGGACAATAAGAAAATCGAACACGGTCGACTTCTAAAAGTTGACGATCGTTACACTTTCAAACATGACGACATAAATAAAAAGAATGATGTTTTAGATGGTTTACATATTGTTTCTTGTAAAAACGACACTTTGAGAATTTATAGGGGAAGTTGTGGTGACGGCAACAACTATGTGTTTATACGAGAATAAAACAACTGGGCACTAACACACCTATTGACAAAAAGGGTGGACATCAAAGCATTTGCAATAAATGCCGCTCTGCGAAAGACAATCATTTGCTTTACAAAAGTCTATGAACATAGTATCTTTGTTAGTAGCATTTCGGTAGGCGTGTCTTATACTGAAATAGGTTTACCTCTATCATTCTCAGAAAATAATAATGTGAGAATCATATAACTTATTCTCAAAATTGTATAATGCTTTACTCTTTTAAGGGAAGCAACTTTGGTGTTACTCAAAGCAATGTCTATTATTTAAATACAATTAACAATTAAGAATTTATCAGTTAAATAATCAAAAAAAACAAAATGAATTATATCGAATCCAACAACGATGGCACTGGCGCACCAGTAAGAATTTATTACAACGATTACGGCACAGGTAAACCCATTATCCTCATTCACGGTTGGCCACTTAGCAACGAAATGTGGGAATATCAAATTAACGATTTAGTAAATAGCGGACATCGTGTTATTGCCTATGATAGAAGAGGTTTCGGTAAATCATCCAAACCTTGGGACGGTTACAACTATGATACAATGACTGATGATTTATCAGCACTGATAAACAAACTCCAATTAGAAGACATCACACTTATTGGTTTTTCAATGGGCGGTGGCGAAGTAGTTCGCTATTTCAGTCGTCATGCAGGAAAAGGTGTTTCAAAAGTAGTTTTAATTGCTTCGGTAACACCATTCAGACTGAAAACAGATACCAATCCTGATGGAGTTCCTCAAGAAAAATTTGACAGCACTATCGAAAAAATAAAACAAGACCGCATTGGTTTCTTAGATGATTTCGGAAAAACATTCTTTGGAGTATCTGCAACTAATAAACCATTAAGCACACCCTTGTTAGAATATTATCGCATGTTATGCTCGTTCGCATCTCCACGTGCTACGCAAGAATGCGCTAAAGCATTTACGATAACAGACTTTCGTAATGAAATGCGCACTGTAAATGTTCCCACTTTAATAATTCATGGAGATAAAGATAATACGGTTCCAATCGAACTCACATCAAAACAATCAGCCAAGCTTATTCCAAACAACACGCTCCTTATTTATGAGGGTGCACCACATGGTTTGTTCTATACCAACAAAGAAAAATTAAATGCTGATATTATTGAATTTATTTCAAATGGAATAAAAGGAGTTGAAAAATTAAATAAGCAGTTAACTGAACAGGGTTAACTGGAATAAATAAGCTACTGATGAAACGTAGCACACCCTTCTCTAAACTCTTTAACACTATATAACTAAGTATCATCTTGCAATTTCCGTAAAAGCAATTATATTTGATAAAGAATTATTTAGTCAAATGAAATACTTATTACTCTTATTCATTATTTTACGCACATTTAGTTTATCTCTTTTTGCTGGAGATTCCTTAAACATCGTTAACAAAAAAGTAAGTTTTGGCTTTGCACCTAATAGTAACCGTACAATTAATTCAGTTATTGTCCATTCTACCTTTAATAATTCTGGCGGAGATAAATACGATATTGATTTAGTATTGAAACAATTTTCAACTTATGGAGTTTCAGCACACTATGTGATTGGAAGAGATGGGACCGTGTATCAATTGGTTGATGAAAAAGATAATTCGTATCATGCTGGTAAAAGCAGCTTACCTGATGGTACCACCAATGTAAACTCCTGTTCTATTGGTATTGAAATTATGACTTCCTATACAGAGAGCCCAACTGAACAACAAAACAAAGCTTTATTAAATTTAATTAATGGTATTAAGAAAAGATATACTATTAAATATGTGTTAAGACACAGTGATATTGCACCTGTGCGGAAAACCGATCCATGGAATTTTGACTGGGAGGCCTTTAATTTGAGATTGAATGAAACGGGGAAATAAGTATTAGTACTTTTTATCTAATTTATTTAATTGCTTATCTATATACTTTTCGCTAGTAATTAAAGCTTTTTGTATTCGTTGGGCATAGTAAATACTATCCATCACTTCTTTATTTTTCTCGTGCAATTTTTCATAAGCTACATCTACCAATATTTTCTGATCTTGTATTACATGCTTTTGTTTTTGAGTAACTCGAAAACGATTAATGACAAAAATGAGAAATCCTGCCACCAAAAGCAAGCCACTATATAAAGCATAACGCTGTGTTTTTTCTTGTTTTAAACTAGCACTTTGAGTTGCCAATTGAGCATCTTTCACTTTTTGTTGTTCAGCATGTTTTACACTATCTGCCGCTGCCTGTTTTTCGTATTCGTATTTTAATTGTGATTTAATAGACGCTTTTTTTGTTTCTTGATTGGTAATGCTATCTCTCATTTGAATGTATAATTCATAATACTTTAAGGAATTTTTATAATCTCCTTTCATTTTATAAATATCCTTTAATATAAGAGAAGCGCTTTTAATATTATCTGGAAATGCGGTTTCTTTAGCAAGCATAAGTGCATTTATAGATGTTTTTTCGGCATTAAACACGTCATTTTTAATGAGAAAAATTTTTGCAAAATTTAGTTGTGTATAAACCTGTACATTTTTATCATTTAGCTCAATAGATATTTTATAGCTATTATTAAGCATTTCTTTCGCTGATTCAATATTATTGATTTCTAAGTATAAACATCCCAAATTGTTGTAAGCATAAGATAACATTCTCTTATCATTATTTTGCTCCCAATTAATAATAGATGATTTAAAATATGATTCAGCCAACTTATAGTTTTTCATTTTCTGAAAAGTAAGTCCTAAATTATTAGAGGCAAAAGCAATACCATGCTTGTAATTTATCCTCTTACTAATAATGATACTTTTCAAATAATATTCTACTGCTTTCTCAAAATCACCTTGTCGGTGAAAAATCATACCAATATTGTTTAAGGGCAATGCCTCTCCTTTTATATCATTTGTTTTTTCTTTACAAACTAAAGCTAGTGTATAATATTCTATAGCTTTTTTAATATCTCCAATATTTTCATAAACTGAACCTATGTTATTATAAGCGCTTGCTAAACCTGCAATATCATTCAATGCTTTTAAAATTTCAACGGCTTTAAAATAATTTTCGATAGAACGACTAGAACTACCACTCACAAATTGTTCCCAATATCCTTTATTAATATACGACAATCCGATTTTATTTTTATAAAATTTAATTAGGGTTGTATCATGTTCAGATTTCAAGGCAATACTAGAAATTTTCAATATTTCATCATTATATTTTGGCCAAATTGCATCGTCATTTTCAAATTCAATCAAAGCATTTAATATGTTGCAACGCGTGGTATCATTTTTAGCTATTTTAAGGGCAAGTTTAAGAGAATCTGAAGTCTTATTTTGTGCACAAATAGGATAGGCAATTGCGACAAATACAATTACAACAAAAAAATATATTAATTTATTTTTCATTTAATGTCTATTCAATTTATTTAATTGCTTATCTATATACTTTTCACTGGTAATTAAAGCTTTTTGTATTCGTTGAGCATAGTAAATACTATCCATCACTTCTTTATTTTTTTCATGAAGTTTTTCGTAGGCTTCGTCAACAAATACCTTTTGTTTTTGAATCAATAGTTTTTGCCTTTGGGTTATCTTGAATCTATTAATCATAAATATAAGAATACCAACAACCAGCAATAACCCACCATATAATACATAGCGCTGAGTTTTTTGCTGTTTTAAGCTAGCGTTTTGAGCTTCTAATTGTGCATCTTTTACTTTTTGTGCTTGCGTATGTTTGATACTATCAGCCGTTGCTTGTTTTTCATATTCGTATTTTAATTGTGATTTAATAGATGTTTTTTTTGTTTCTTGATTATTAATACTATCTCGCATTAAAATATATAAGGCGTAGCTATCAAAAGCTTTTTTAAAATCTCCTTTTACCTTGTAAATTTCAGATAATTGCATAGATGCATTTCTAATCACATCTGGATAACCAAGTTTTTGGCTATACTCCAATGATTTTTGACAATACTGGAGGGCTAATTTGTAATCACGTTTTTTTATATAAATCTCTCCAATATAGTTTAAAGTGTTTGCAATGCCATCCATATTTTTAACCTCTTCCTGAATTGCTAATGCTTTTAAATATAATTTCAATGATTTATCAAATTCACCTTTTCCAAAATACACCAATCCAAGATTGCCAGAGGTATTTGCTACACCATCTACATTCCCTAATTCTTCATATAATGCTAAACTTTTGCTTTCAAATTGGATCGCATTTTCAAAATCTAAAAGTTTTTGGTAGCTAACGCCAATATTATTTAAGGAGTTGGCTATTCCCAATTTATAGTTTATAGATTCATTTATTTTTAAGGATTTAAAGTAAAATTCTAATGCTTTTTTATGGTCACCTTGATTATCATATACAATTCCTATATTATTTAAAACGTTAGTTAAACCAAATTTATCGCCAGAACTTTCTTGTAATTTTAAACCTTTAAAAAAATATTCGAGAGATTTATTAATGATTCCTTTATTTAAATACACATTACCTAAATTGTCATAAGAATAGGCCATGCCACGAATATCAGAAATACTTTCTGCGGCTTTCAGTCCTTTAAAAAAATAAATTAAAGCAGTATCAGATTTTCCCATATTCTGATAAACATTTCCTAAATTATTAAGCGATGCACCTATCCCTCTTTTATCATTTATTTTTTCTTGTATTTTTAAACTAATATTGTAATTTTCAACTGCTTTTTTAACATCACTACGATTATAATGCAAGTATCCAATATTATTAAAAGCCTCCGCTAATCTTTTTTGATAAAATGTACCAAGGATTGAATTTGATTCAATCGTTTTTAAGTTATTTTCAGCTATCTGTTTTAACCGCTCATTATATTTTGGCCAAATAGTTTCATCTCCTTCCAGCTCAATTAATAAATTTAATAAATTACATTTGGTTGTATCATGTTTGGCTTTTGTAAGTTCAGTTTTTAGAGAGTCCATAGTACGACTCAAATCAGTGCCATTATTTTGGGCATATAAAAATGATTCAACAAAAAGTAGAATAACAAAAAACGAAATATGTATTATAGTTTTCAAATAAATTCAGAGAATCAGTAATAAGATATTGTGTTATATAGAAACTCTTTGGTAAATCATGTTCATTTTAAAAAATTACTTTATATCCAATATCTTTAAACGTCACAAGCCACTATCTTTAGTTCCTTAATCTCTGACTGTGATTAATAATTATAATGTTCTTACTAATCATCACTTTATCATGGTTTAAATTTCCAATCCATATCAAATTTATACTAATTTTTGTTTTGAGCATAAAAAAACCTCCAAATAATAATTTGAAGGTTTTTTTATAATATATGTTGTAATAAATTACTCTGCTAAAACAATGACTTTGTTTTTAAACACCTCAACTACTCCACCTTTTACTTCAAAAGAATGAATGGTATTATTTTCTTCAGTTAGTTGAATCGTTCCTTTTTTCAAAGTAGCAATCATAGCCGCGTGATCATTTAATACTCCAAAAGAACCCTCAGAGCCTGGAAATACGGCGTATTTCGCTTTGCCTTCGAATAATTTTTTATCAGGTGTTATAATTTCTATATTCATTGTTATATTTAAGATTTAAAAAATAAGATTTAAGAATTAAAACTTCTAAAATCTTATTTCAAATTTCTAACTTAATTACGCGTCCGCTAAAATTTTCTTACCTTTTTCAATTGCTTCTTCAATAGAACCAACTAAGTTAAATGCAGCTTCAGGATACTCATCCACTTTACCATCTAAAATCATGTTAAATCCTTTGATTGTATCTTCAATTGGAACTAACACTCCTTTTAAACCTGTAAATTGCTCAGCTACGTGGAAAGGTTGAGATAAGAAACGTTGTACACGACGTGCACGGTGTACTGTTAATTTATCTTCCTCACTTAACTCATCCATACCTAAAATGGCAATAATATCTTGTAATTCTTTGTAACGCTGTAACGTTAACTTAACACGTTGAGCACAGTTGTAGTGAGCCTCACCAATAACTGTAGGTGTTAAGATACGAGAAGTTGAATCTAAAGGATCTACCGCTGGGTATATACCTAACTCAGCAATTTTACGACTTAATACCGTTGTAGCATCTAAGTGAGCAAATGTTGTTGCTGGAGCTGGATCGGTTAAATCATCTGCTGGTACGTAAACCGCTTGTACAGATGTAATAGAACCTTTTTTAGTAGATGTAATACGTTCCTGCATTGCTCCCATTTCTGAAGCTAATGTTGGTTGGTAACCTACCGCAGAAGGCATACGACCTAATAAGGCAGAAACCTCAGCTCCCGCTTGAGTAAAACGGAAGATATTATCAACGAAGAATAAGATATCACGACCTGGACCAGTTCCATCTCCATCACGGAAATATTCTGCCATCGTTAATCCTGATAAAGCTACACGAGCACGAGCTCCAGGAGGCTCATTCATTTGTCCGAAAACCAATGTTGCTTTTGACTCTTCTAAGGCTTTTAAATCTACTTTAGATAAATCCCATCCGCCTTTTTCCATATCATGTTTAAACGCATCGCCGTATTTAATTACGTCTGATTCGATAAACTCTCTTAATAAGTCATTTCCTTCACGAGTACGCTCACCTACACCAGCAAATACTGATAAACCAGCGTATGCTTTAGCGATATTGTTTACCAACTCCATGATTAATACTGTTTTACCTACACCTGCACCTCCAAACAAACCAATTTTACCACCTTTTGAGTATGGCTCAATTAAGTCGATTACTTTAATACCTGTAAATAATACTTCTGATGAAGTAGATAAATCCTCGAAACGAGGAGCTGGACGGTGAATAGATACACCATCGTCTTTTTTAACTGTATTGATACCATCAATAGCGTCACCTACAACATTAAATAAACGTCCTTTTACTTTATCGCCAATTGGCATTTTGATAGCAGAACCTGTCATTTTAACTTCCATACCACGGCATAAACCGTCTGTACTGTCCATTGAAATGGTACGAACCATATCTTCACCTATATGTTTTTGTACTTCTAAAATTAATGGAGTTGATCCTGGACGGATAATCTCCAAAGCATCTAAAATACTTGGTAGTTTCCCACCATTTAAATCAAAACTAACGTCCACTACGGGACCAATAACTTGAGCAATTTTACCAACTTGGTTAGACATGTTACGTGTATTTTTTAAATTCGGGTGCAAATGTATGGTTTAAAGTTAAAATTACAAACAAAAAAATGCGATTTCGTCGAATAAAATGAGTGATTTATTCACAATTTTTAGAAGGTTGTTCATATATAGGTTTAACCTCAAAGAAGCAGAGGAAGCAATGCTAAGAAAAGGGGAAAGATATTAAAAATTACTTTTTTCTATTTATTAAATCAATTACCAACTCAGGTGGTCTACCCACAATAGCTTTATAACCATCAATAACAATTGGACGTTCAATTAAAATAGGATTTTCTATTAAAAGCTGAATCCACTCCTCGTTGGTGAAGATTTTATTCTTAAATTTTTCGAGAAAAATAGGTTCTTTTTTACGTACAATATCAATTGCTTTTAGCCCTAATTTTGATAGCAAGTCTTTTATCTCGTTTTTCGACAAAGTATCCTTTAAGTATTCTTTAATTTCAATTTCGCAATTTTCTCCTTCTAAAAAACTTAATGCTTCGCGGCATTTTCTGCAACGTGGATTGTATAGTATTTGAATTTTCTTTTTCATTGGCTATTTTTTGATAATAGTACTGTCAGTTCGAGTAAGCGCTGCCTCTTTTGCGCTGTATCGAGAACTCTATTTAAACTTCTCGATATAAAGTTTGCAAGAGGCAGGCAAACTTTACTCGAAGTGACAATAACTGCGTTCCATTTTTTTATTTTCTTTTTCCCTGACTCATTAAAAAGGTTTTTAATAATTCATCAATATTACCATCTAAAACACTTTCAGCATCCGTTATTTTCAGTTCTGTGCGATGATCGTTAACCATCTTATAAGGATGTAACACATAACTGCGTATCTGAGAGCCCCACTCTATTTTCATTTTACCATCTTCCACTGCATCACGCGCTTCGTTACGCTTACGCATTTCCAATTCGTATAATTGCGAACGTAACATTTGCATCGCTCTTTCTTTGTTTCCTAACTGCGATCTATCTACCTGACAAACCACCACAATACCGGTTGGTTTATGCGTTAATTGAACCTTCGTTTCTACTTTATTTACATTTTGTCCGCCTGCGCCACCACTGCGTGATGTATGAATTTCAATATCATTTGGATGAATATTTATTTCAATCGTATCATCTACTACAGGATACACATAAACCGAAGCAAAAGAGGTATGACGTTTGGCATTACTATCAAAAGGGCTAATTCGTACTAAACGATGTACCCCGTTTTCTCCTTTTAAATTACCGTAAGCATAATCACCATCTATTTGTATAGATACTGATTTAATGCCTGCTACATCGCCATCTTGTCTATCTAGTTCTGATAATTTAAAGCCTTGTTTTTCGGCCCACATTGTATACATACGCTCCAGCATACTAGCCCAATCGCAACTTTCTGTTCCTCCAGCACCCGCATTAATTTGCAACACGCAACTCAATGCATCGTCGGGTGAGTTGAGCATATTTTTAAACTCCACATCATCTAAAATTTTTAAAGCAGTTTGATATAACTCTTCAGCATCTGCCTCAGTAGCATCTCCACTTTTAAAAAATTCGTACATGGTATCCAAATCATCAATAGCAGATGTAAGCTTATCATAAGCGCTAACCCACGATTTACGGGCTTTTACTTCTTTTAGAACGACTTCTGCTTTTTTTGAATCTATCCAGAAATTAGGGTCCAGAGTTTTTTCTTCGAGTTCTCTTAACTCGTGACTTTTCTTATCATAGTCAAAGAAACCCCTTCAGAGCGATATGTCGTTCGTGAAGGTCCTTTAGTTGGTCTGTTGTAAACATAATGCGAAATTATTTAAATTTATGAGAACACCAACTAAATAAAATTTAAAAATCAGTGATAATTTAATCCAAAAATTGTGAATTTTAAGGTTACTTTTATTGGCTTATGGTATTAATACCTACATTTGCAAACCAAAATTTAAAATTAAAAAATGAAAACATTAAAATTAATAGTAGTTGCCGCAGTTATTACTGCATCAAGTTTATTTACCATTTCTTGTGGAACTGGTGAAAAAGAAGCAAATCCATTAGCTGATAGTTTAGCTAACGTAAATGGTGAGTTAAATGGAGAATTATCTGCTAAAGAAGTGGCTTTACAAGAATTTGTAAATTCATTTAATGAAATTCAAGAAAATTTAAATGCTATTAAAGAAAAAGAGAAAATTGTAACTGCTAGTTCTCAAAGCGGTGATGTAAAAAGCAAGGAAGAAACTATTAAAGAAGATATTCAAGCTATTTACGATTTAATGGCTAAAAACAAAAACCGTATCGGTTCTTTAAGCAAAAAATTAAAAAATGCAAATTCTAAAATTGCTGGTTTAGAGCAAATGATTGCATCTCTTCAAGCGCAAATTGATGCTAAAGATGGAGAAATTTCTGATTTAAAAGCTCAGTTAGAGTCTAAAAACATTGAGTTAAGCAACATCGTTATGAATTTAGAAAACGTTGAAGCAGAAAGTTCTGCTAAAACAGAAAAAATAAACACTGCATTTTATGCCTTTGGCACTTCTAAAGAATTAAAAGAAAAAAATGTGATTACTAAAGAAGGTGGTTTTATTGGAATGGGTAAATCAACTAAATTAAAAGACGATTTCAATAAAGATTACTTTACTAAAATTGATGCTTCTAAAGTTACTTCTATTAATATCGGCGCTAAAAAAGCTAAGCTTGTCACAAGTCATCCTTCTAGTTCTTATAAATTAGTTGGAGAAAAAACAGTTGAGAAAATAGACATTTTAAATTCAGAAGAATTCTGGTCAAACTCAAAATATTTAGTAATCATTACTGAATAATAATTCAAAAATACTACAGAAAGCCTTGAAAAGCCTGGTCTAAACAGATCAGGCTTTTTTGTTGCATGGCATTATTACTCATCTTGTTTTTAAAAATTTAGGGAATTTATTATATGAGTATATCTCTATTACTTCGCAGCAACCAAATATATAAAACTATGAAAAAATTAATACTAATCATTTCTACTTGCTTTACATTAATTAGTGAAGCGCAAACATTTGCAGTTGGACATATGAGTATAAATTTTAAGGATGTAAGTAGAACATCGACAGGATATACCATTTCAGGCGGAATAGCAACCAATACAGCAACCGGAAGAACCATTGGAACCGAAGTTTATTATCCAGCATCAACAGCAGGAAACAATGTTGCCGTTGCAACAGGACAATTTCCTGTAGTTGTTTTTGGACATGGTTTTGTAATGACTTACGATGCCTATGATAACATTTACAATAGATTGGCATCGCTAGGCTATATTGTACTAATGCCAAGAACAGAAGGCGGCTTCTCCCCTACTCATTCTGAATTTGGTGCTGATTTAAAATATTTAGCAAATGCAGGGATGGCATTAAATACTATTTCTACATCAACTACTTTAGCATTGTTTAATGGCAAAGTGTTACAAAAATCTGCTATAGGAGGTCATTCTATGGGTGCTGGCAGTTCATTTTTAGCTGCTGCAGCAAATAGCTCAATAACTTGTTTATTTAACATGTGTGCAGCTACAACTAATCCTTCATCTATTAACTCGGCGAGTTTAGTAACAGTTCCCTCATTATTAATTTCAGGAGAAATGGATAGCGTAGCCGACACAACTGTTCAAAATAGTCATTACTCAGCAACTGCATCTGCTACTAAATTCCATGTTATTATAACAGGTGCTAAACATTGTGATTTTGGAAATGGAACAAGTGGAACTTGTACAATTGGACAACCTGCCTGCTCAGGTACTGGATGTAATGCTGTATTATTTGCACGTTATATGAGTTATCTAGAGCCATACCTAGCGCACCAATTAAAAAATGATTGTGTTGCTGGCAATGCATTTATGACTTTAATTTTAAACCCATCAACTGATAGAGTTGGTAGAAAAGTAAATGGCTCTATTGCTTGTGCAGTTACTGGAATTAAATCTAATAATGAGACAGATATCTTTTCTGTATATCCTAATCCAACAAATGATATTTTATACATAGAAAGTAAATCAATACATTCTAAAATAACCTCTTATACTCTCACCGATATTGCAGGTAAATTAATTACCTATAAAAAATCTGATGTCACTAATCAATTGAATGTGTCTGATATTGATAGAGGAATATATATTCTTTCGATTTTAACTGAAGAAGGCATTCAAAAGAACATTAAGATTATTAAACAATAATTCAGTATTTCGAAAAATATTCAAAATAAAGAGTAGAAGATTATCTATTTTTAGCTTTCTTAATTATTCAACACCATGAAAAATCATTTATTACTACTTTCCTTTATTATTACTTTAAGCCTTAATGCACAAACTTATAGTGTAGGACATCTATCAATTAATTTTATTGATAACACAAGGTCTGGTGGTACTGCTATTTCAAATGGTGTAAATATTGCTGGCACAGGCCGTGTTATCGGAACAGAAGTTTATTATCCAGCAATAGCAACAGGTTATAATACACTTGTAGCAGATGGCAAATTTCCCATCATTGTTTTAGGCCATGGTTTTGTAATGGATTATACAGCATATAATACCATTTATTATTATTTGGTTTCTAAGGGATATATTGTGATGTTACCAATAACGGAAGGTGGTACTTCACCAAATCAAGGATACTTTGGAAGAGATTTAAATTTTTTAGCAACGATGGGTATAAATTTAAATAACTGGAGTTCACCAGCCAGCTTAGTTAAATTTAATGGCAAGGTATTAGCAAAAGCTGCTATTGGAGGGCACTCCATGGGCGGAGGCTGTTCATTTTTTGCCGCAGCAAATAACAGTACAGTTTCTTGTCTATTTAATTTTGCTGCTGCTGATATTACGCCTTCTTCTATCACTTCTGCAACTGCTGTTACTACCCCAGCATTAGTGTTTTCTGGAGAACAAGATTGTGTTGTTGATACAGCTGTTCAAAATAGCCACTATGCTAATTTAGCATCTGCAAATAAATTTCATGTGATTTTAAAAAACCTCACGCATTGTGATTTTAGCAATGGGACTAATACAAATTGTAATATAGGTCAAAGTATTTCAGGATGTGGAAATCAAATATCAAATTCATTGGCTCTTTCTTCTTATATGAATTATTTAGAACCTTTTTTAAATAGTCACTTATACGGAAGTTGTGCTGAAGGGCAACGTTTTATGGACTCTATCAACACAACATCATCATTAAGAATTGGCTTAAAAAAATCGGGTGACATTGCTTGTAACGTCATTGGAGTTAAAGAATTAGAAAACGAAAATAACTTTACAGTTTTTCCAAATCCTGCAACTAACAAATTATACATATCAAAATTAAATAGTAATGAAAAAGCAACTTTCCAGTTATTTGATATGACAGGTAAATTGCTTTTAAAACAAAAAGACATGAATGAAATTGATTTATCTGTATATGAAGAAGGCATGTATATGCTAACCATTACTCAAGGAAACAAGATTCAAAAGAGTTATAAGATCATCAAACAAAACTAATTGCAAAAAGGTTCTCAATCGAGAACCTTTTTTATTTCCGTATGTTTATACTTAAATTGAAACCTATGAAATATGCACTAGTCATTATAACTGCGTTAATCTGGCAACGATCATTTGCACAAACAGATACAATTATCAAGCAATTTGATGATCGGAAAAACCATTTGAATCATAATGGTATGATTGTGCTTTCCTCTTGGGCCGGCGCTAATATTGTTGGAAGCGGCATAGGTTATGCTTTAACAAACAGTCATGAAGAAAAAGAATTTTATTTAATGAATGGTGCATGGGGCCTTATTAATTTAGGAATAGCTTTACCAGGATTATTATCAAAAACAAAACCAACTCCTACACTTTACGATTTACAAAAAAATCAGACTAAAATTGAAAAACTATTTTTAGCCAATGCTATTTTAGATGTAGCGTATATTTCTGGCGGTTTCTATTTAAAAGAATATGGAAGTAATCAAACCGATATTAAAAAGCAAGAACGCTTTAATGCTTATGGTAATTCCGTTATTATACAAGGCGCTGGGTTAATGGTGTTTGATATAGCTATGACTATTTTAAATAACAGAAATCGTAAAAAACATTTAGACCCATTCTTAAAAAAAGCTAGTATTTCTTTTTCAGGTAATTTTATCAAATTAGGTTATCAATTTAATTAAACCGCTAATCTAGCTTAAATACCAATAAAATAATTCAAAAAAAGTAGCTACTAAATTAATTACCTTTATTGTATGGAACCCATTATTGAATTAAGTAACATTAAGAAAGAGTATAAAATAGGTACTGAAGAAATTCACGCCCTTAGCGGTGTGAGTCTTAATATATTTAAAAATGAATACGTTGCTTTAATGGGGCCAAGCGGGAGCGGTAAATCTACTTTAATGAATATGTTAGGCTGCTTAGATTCTCCTACCTCGGGCGAA